>JAIROQ010000218.1 GCA_031257455.1 Prevotellaceae bacterium
TTTAAATCCTTTTGGCGTCAGCCAAAATAGTCAATAGTCAATAATTAAACAGTCAATAAACTTTATTCCGCCACATAATCGTTGCGGATGACCTGCAGTTCGGTGCGGCGGTTGAAAGCGTGGCAGATTTCCTGTTGTTCTTCGTTGGGCAGGGCGGTGATGAATTTCTCGGTCAGTTTTTGTCCCGCTTGCAGGAAGGGATGTTGCTTTGCGATAGCCGCCGTTACGGTCTTCGGTTCCGATTCGCCCAATCCGACTGCTGTCAAACGCGGTTCGTCAATGCCGTTCTTTATCAGGTAATCGACTACCGCCTGTGCACGTCTTTGCGCCAGTTCATAGTTTGTTTCATCGCTGCCGCGATTGTCGGTGTGGGCGCGCAATTCTACCATAATCGAAGGATTGTCTTTCATCAGCTCCACCAGTTCATCCAGCGCGGTGCGCGAAGCATCGGAAAGCGTTGCCTGTCCAAACTCGAAAAAGATATTGGGAATTTCTATCGGTTTGGCGGTCGAGGTGAGGGCGAAAGTATCACGGTGAATGTGTCCGTTCTCCCAGCCGGCGCTGGAAAAACGGAGTTTGGCATTCAGGTAACCGTTGCGCGAAGCCAATACCAGATAATCCAATCCGGCATTTACCCGGAAATAGAATGCGCCATTGGCTTCGGTACGCCTGCGTAATACCGCGCCGTTACTGCCGACTAAGCGTATTTCGGCATTTCCCAGCGCTGCGCCTGTGGCGGCGTCTTTCGTCATCCCTTCAAAACGGTATTCTACAGGTTTTACATCCAATGCCAGCCGGTAGATGTCGTCTCCGCCTTTTGAACCTTTTTCTCTGCGGCGCGAAGCAAAATAACCGTATTCATTTTCGCGTTCAAGGATAATGGAAAAGTCATCGGCGGCAGAATTAACGGGACGTCCCATGTTTTCTATCTTCCAGCCGCCCACACTATCGGGCGTGGCTTTGAAAATATCCAATCCCCCGAAGCCGGGATGTCCGTCTGAAGTGAAATAGAGGCTGTTGCCGCGTGCAAAAGGATACATTTCATTGCCGGCCGTATTGATTTGCACGCCCACGTTTACCGGCTCGCCCCAGTCATCGCCGGCGCCGCTGCGCGTTACTTTCCAGATGTCCATTTTTCCCATGCCGCCATCCATATCCGATACAAAATAAAGCGTCAGGTCGTCATCGGACAGCGCCGGATGCGCAGCCGTGATGCTGTCCGGCATGAGTTCCAGGTTTTGCGGTTCGCCCCATTCGTTATCATTGTGTTCTATGGAATAAATTTTGCATCCTGATTTTTCGCGTTTTATTTTCGGACAACGTGTGAAATACAGAACCGTATAGCTGTGATTAAAAGCTGCGGCGCCGTCTTCGTACTTGGTATTTATTTCTTCGCCCATATTTTGCGGCTTTGTCCATTTGCCGTTGCGCGGAAGGCGGGAAAAAAATATATCAGTGGACATTTCGCCGGTAACGTCATAGACTTTTTTACCGATATTATCTTCCTTGCGGGTAGAGGTAAAGAGCAGTGTTTCGTAGTCATCGGCGCCATAAGCCGGCGCAAAATCATTGGCATGCGTGTTCAACGCATCTGCCAATTCTACTTTGTAGGCGTTTTCGCTGTCGCGGGAATTTTTCGCCAATGCCAGTGAAGCCAATGCGGTGGCGGCTTGCGGGTCATTCGGCCGTTGTTGTTGGTAGCGGGTAAACTGTTCTTCGGCTTTGTCGTATTTCTCGCCGGCTAACAATACTTGTCCATAATACAAATGAATTTCGGGATTTTCGGGTGTTTTATGTTGGCGCAACAGCGCGGTATAAACTGTTTCCGCACTGCGCCAATTGCTCAGCCGCCGGTAGCATTCGGCATAGTTGAAATAAGGCTGTTCGGCCTGCGCTTTCGGTATTCTCCGGATGATTTTCTTATATTGCCCGGCAGCAGCGGCATACCCGCCTTCTTCAAAAAGACGGTTGGCTTTCTCTAATTTACTTGCCGTACTGCATGCCGTCAGCAGTAACGCACAAAGAAGATATGAAGCAAATCGTTTCAATAGAAAATTTTTCTGCAAATATACGAAATAATAATGTGATGATGTGATGATGTGGTGATGTGATGATGTGGTGATGTGATGATGTGATGATGTGATGATGTGGCGTTCGCCAATTCTTAATTCTCTGTTGCGGCGTGTTCCGTAAAACTGTAAAAGTTGTTGCCGGCAATAATAATGTGGTCAAAGAATTTAATGTCGAGCAGGGCGGCGGCCTGTTGCACCTGTTTGGTCAGGCGCAGGTCTTCGGCGCTGGGCTGCACATTGCCGGACGGATGGTTATGCACCAGAATAATTCCAGACGCTAATTTTTCGAGCGCTTGTTTCAGGATAATGCGCGTATCGGCAGCAGTGGCATGAATGCCGCCCTGACTGATTTTGACGCGCTCAATCACGCGGTTGGCGCGGTTTAGCAGCAACAACCACATTTCTTCGTGCGGCAGGTCTGCCAATAACGGCGACATCAATCGCACCACTGCATCAGCTGTTCGTACGGCTACGCGTGGCGTTGCTTCCGCAGCGGCTCGCCGGCGTCCCAGCTCCAGTGCGGCAAGCAAAGTAACGGCTTTGGCAGCGCCGATGCCTTTTATTTTTTGCAGTTGGGTACGTTCTATCCTTCCCAGTTCATTCAGGTTGTTGCCCGACAAGGCGAGTACCCGTTGCGCCACTTCCACCACCGTTTCGGAACGCGTGCCGGAACGCAGCAAAATCGCAATCAATTCCGCATCGGTAAGCGCCGTTGCACCTTTGTTTATCATCTTTTCGCGCGGCCGGTCATCAGGGCTAAGGTCTTTTATTTTCAGGAGGCTCATGACAATTTTTTTTACAAAAATACAAATTTTAAGTCGTAAGTCGCAGCAAGCGCAATTTTAGTTGAAAGAGGGCTGGCGCACTAAAAAAACTGCCGATATGGAAGCATACCGGCAAAATTTTCCTGCCAATGTGTCAGAAAATGATTTTGGCACAATCATTGCCCATAAAACCGGCAAAACAATAAACAGAAAACAATAAAAAATTACAGTTATGGGAAAAATAATAGGAATAGACTTAGGAACTACCAACTCATGCGTATCCGTAATGGAAGGCAACGAACCGGTAGTCATCATCAACAGCGAAGGGAAACGCACGACCCCTTCGGTAGTCGCTTTTGCCGATAACGGCGAACGCAAAATCGGCGACCCCGCCAAACGGCAGGCTATCACGAACCCCTCGAAAACGATATTTTCTATAAAACGTTTTATGGGCGAACCTTTCGACAAAGTGCAGAATGAAATAAAACGCGTGCCTTACGAAGTGACCAAAGGCAAAGGCGAAACGCCATGCGTGAAAATCAATGACAGGAACTACACACCGCAGGAAATTTCGGCGATGATACTGCAAAAAATGAAAAAGACCGCCGAAGATTTCCTCGGGCAGGAAGTTACCGAAGCCGTAATTACAGTGCCTGCTTATTTCAGCGATTCGCAACGCCAGGCAACGAAAGAAGCCGGCGAAATTGCCGGATTGACCGTAAAACGAATTATCAACGAACCTACGGCTGCCGCTTTGGCCTATGGACTTGACAAGCAACACAAGGACTCCAAAATAGCGGTGTTTGATTTGGGCGGCGGCACGTTCGACATATCCATCCTGGATTTGGGAGACGGCGTGTTTGAAGTGAAATCCACCAACGGCGATACACATCTCGGCGGTGACGACTTCGACCAGGTAATCATTGACTGGCTGGTGCAGGAATTTAAAAACGAAAACGGCGGATTGGACTTGTCAAAAGACCCCATGGCTCTGCAACGCTTGAAAGAAAGCGCGGAAAAAGCAAAAATCGAACTGTCAAGCCAGACCAGCACCGAAATCAACTTGCCCTACATCATGCCGGTGGACGGTATTCCCAAGCATCTGGTAAAAACACTGACACGCGCCAAATTTGAACAATTATCCGACTCGTTAATTCAACGTTGCACCGAACCTTGCCGGAAAGCCCTGTCCGATGCAGGCTACAACGCTTCGCAAATTGACGAGGTTATATTGGTGGGCGGCTCTACGCGTATTCCCGCCATTCAGGCGCTGGTGGAAAAAATATTCGGCAAAACGCCCGGCAAAGGCGTCAATCCAGACGAAGTAGTGGCCATTGGCGCGGCTATTCAAGGCGGCGTACTCGCCGGAGACGTGAAAGACGTGTTATTGCTTGACGTAACGCCGCTGTCGTTAGGTATCGAAACGCTCGGGGGCGTATTCACCAAACTGATTGACGCCAATACCACCATTCCTACGAAGAAAAGCGAAACATTCAGTACGGCAGCCGATAATCAGCCATCCGTAGAAATACATATCCTGCAAGGCGAACGGCCGATGGCCAACCAAAATAAAACCATCGGACGTTTCCATTTGGACAGTATTCCTCCCGCACCGCGCGGCGTGCCGCAAATTGAAGTAACCTTCGATATTGACGCCAACGGTATCTTGAACGTATCGGCAAAAGATAAAGGCACGGGAAAAGAGCAGAAAATCCGCATCGAAGCGTCTTCGGGCTTGACAGATGAAGAAATTAAGCGTATGCGCGATGAAGCCAAAGCCAATGAAGAAGCCGACAAACACGAACGCGAACGTATCGAAAAAATAAATGCCGCCGACAGTATGGCTTTCCAAACGGAAAAACAATTGAAAGAATTTGGCGACAAAATTCCGCTCGAAAAAAGAACAGCCATCGAAGCGGCCTTGGCTAAGTTGAAAGATGCGCACAAAGCACAGGATACAGCCGCTATTGACGCCGCCATGAAAGAAATCAACGATGCATGGCAAGCCGCTTCGCAGGATATTTATAATGCCACGCAGGCGCAGGGTGGCGCCGCCAATCCGTTCGGCGGGGCAGCCGACCCGTTTGCGCAGGCCGCCGCGAACGCCAATGCC
>JAIROQ010000003.1 GCA_031257455.1 Prevotellaceae bacterium
GGGGACGATTGCTCAGTCCGAGCAAATGCAGCCCGATCCCTTCTGGAATTAAGAATTAGAAATTAAGAATTAGGCTGGCGCGTCAAGAGTTAAGAACTAAGAACTAAGAATTGCTGGCGAGTCAGCCAAATCTGTAAATTTGTAAAAGCCCCTTCGGGGCTACCTGTGAATAACCCCGTGCGTAAGCGCGGGGTAAAAACAGCGACACTGCCTTTCGCGCGGCGCACGGACATTCCACGATGCACCGGCGAAGTATGAGGTATGAGTTGCGGCAAGCGCTCCGGCGTCAGCCAAATCTGTAAATCTGTAAATCCGTAAATCTGTAAATCGCCCCTAATTCTTAATTCCTAATTCTCCAAGAGCCTGTCGATACTTGCTGCTGCCTGCCGGCCGGAGGCGATGGCACGGACGACCAGGCCGGCGCCATAGTGGGCGTCTCCGGCTACGAAGAGTTTGGGGATGGATGTCCGGTTTTCTGCATCGGCGGCGACATTGCCGCGGGCGTCATAGGCTACGCCGAGCCGGTCTAAAAGTCCTTCGTGTACCGGATGCACAAAACCCATCGCCAGCAAGGCCAACTCGGCGGGAATGATTTCCGGCCGGCCGGTTTCTTTCATGGTCATTTTTCCCGCAGCGTCTTTTTCCCACGTTACCGCCACGACTTCTACGCCGGTAAGCCGTCCGTTTTCGCCGATAAACCGTTTGGTCGAGCAGTTCCAGCGGCGTGTACAGCCTTCGAGGTGGGAGGAAGAGGTTTTCTTAATCAGCGGGTAATTCGGCCAGGGGGTATCGGGATTATGGTGTTCCGGCGGCTCGGGCAGTATTTCGATTTGGGTGATGTCCGCCGCGTGATGCCGCGCGGAAACGCCTACGCAATCCGAGCCGGTGTCGCCGCCGCCGATGACCAGCACGCGTTTTCCTTTGGCGGAAATCAGTTCATGGTTCACCGGCAGTGCGCCCAGCACGCGGTTTTGCTGTTGCAGCAGTTCCAATGCAAGGTGTACGCCTTTCAGTTCGCGGCCTTCGACCGGCAGTTCGCGCGGCCGGCCTGCGCCGGTGGCGAGGCATACGGCGTCATAATCGTTCAGCAGTGCGGCGGGGTCGAGGTTTTTCCCTGCTTCGAGGCCGTTTTTGAAAATAATTCCTTCCGCTTGCAGGATATGCAGCCGCCGGTCGAGCAGGTTTTTTCCCAGTTTGAAATCGGGAATGCCGAAGCGCAGGAGGCCGCCGGGCAGTTCGTCTTTTTCAAAGACCGTTACTTCGTGTCCTTTCCTGTTCAGCATGTCGGCAACGGTTAATCCGGCGGGTCCCGAGCCGATGACGGCTATTCGTTTGCCTGTTCTTGTTTTCGGCGGACGGGGTTGCACGTATCCTTCGGCGAAGGCGTATTCGGTGATGGCGGCTTCATTTTCACGGGTGGTCACCGGTTGGTCATAGGTATTCAGGACGCAGCTTTTTTCGCAGAGGGCGGGGCAGAGGCGGCCGGTAAATTCCGGGAAATTATGGGTAGTCGCCAACAGCCGGTAGGCTGCCGGCCAGTCGCCTTTGGCTAACAGGGCCTGCCATTCGGGCGTCCGGTTGCCCAGCGGGCATGCCCAGTGGCAGAACGGCACGCCGCAATCCATGCAGCGGGATGCCTGCAATATCCGGTCGTCCCGGTTCAGGGTCTGCTCCACCTCCGTGTAGTCGGTGATGCGTTCGTGTACGGGACGGTAGCCCGCTTCTTTCCTATTCAAGTTCCAGTTTGGCAATTTTGTCATTGAGGGCTTTCATTTTTTCGTCATGTAATACTTTTTTATATTCTATCGGCATCACTTTGATAAAATGCGGCAGGGATTTTTCCCATCCGGTTAAAATCCGTTCCGCAAGGGGGCTTCCGGTGTACCGGTGATGCGCCGAAATCAGGCGGTGCAGTTCCTGTTCGTCTGCCTTATCTTCTATGAGGGTCAGTTCGACCATTTCCATATTGCAGAAGTAGTCGAATGTTTTTTCCGTATCATATACGTATGCGATGCCGCCGCTCATGCCGGCAGCGAAGTTTTTGCCGGTAGCGCCCAGCACGACTGTCCGCCCGCCGGTCATGTATTCGCAGCAGTGGTCGCCAACTCCTTCCACGACTGCAATAGCGCCGCTGTTGCGCACGCAAAAGCGTTCGCCCACGCAGCCGTTGATATATACCTCGCCGGAAGTAGCGCCGTAGAGCAGGGTATTTCCGGCAATGATATTCTGTTCGGGCGCGAATGTCGAGCCTTTGGGCGGCACAATGGCGATGCGTCCGCCCGAGAGCCCTTTGCCCAGATAGTCGTTGGCGTCTCCCTCGAGCCGGAATGAAACGCCTTTCATCAGGAATGCGCCGAAGCTCTGCCCAGCCGAGCCATCGAAATTTACCTGAACAGTATCGTCCGGCAGGCCGCTGCTGCCGTAGCGTTTGGCTATTTCACCCGACAGCATGGCGCCTACCGTGCGGTGGATGTTTCCTATTTTTATATCTATCCGTACGGGCATGGCCTGTTCCATGGCGGGTTTGGCGCGGTCAAGCAGCGTGCGGTCGAGTATGTCATGGATTTTGTGTTCCTGCGCTTTTATGCAACGCAGCGCATGGGACGTATCTTTGGGAAAGTAGCGTAATTTCGACAAATCGACTTTCCCGATTTTCGGGTGCATGTTCGGGAGTTCGCGCAATGCCAGTAAATCGCTCCGGCCGATGATTTCCTGCAGGCTTTTTACGCCCATAGCGGCCAAGTGTTCCCGTACTTCCTGCGCGAGGAAAGTAAAAAAGTTAACCAGATAGTCGGGGTTTCCCTTGAAACGTTTGCGCAGTTCTTCGTGTTGCGTGGCCACGCCTACGGGGCAAATGTTCAGGTGGCATTTGCGCATCATCACGCATCCGAGAACAATCAGCGCGCTGGTGGCAAAGCCATATTCTTCGGCGCCCAGCAGGGTGGAGATGATAATATCTTTGCCGGTTTTCAGTTGGCCGTCCGTTTGCAGGCGGACGCATCCGCGCAGGTCATTCATCACTAATGTCTGTTGTGTTTCGGCCAGTCCGAGTTCTCCCGGCACGCCGGCATGGCGGATGGAACTGATGGGGCTTGCGCCTGTGCCGCCTTCGCTTCCGCTGATGAGGATGAGGTCGGCTTTGGCTTTGGCTACGCCGGCGGCGATAGTGCCTACGCCGCTTTCGGCAACTAATTTCACGCTGATGGCTGCCGCAGGGTTCACGTTTTTCAGGTCAAAAATCAGTTGCGCGAGGTCTTCAATCGAATAAATATCGTGATGGGGCGGGGGGGAAATAAGCGAGATACCCGGAATGGAATGGCGGGTGGCGGCGATGGTTACATTCACCTTGTATCCCGGTAGCTGGCCGCCTTCGCCGGGTTTAGCGCCCTGGGCGATTTTTATCTGGAGCTCATCGGCATTTACGAGGTAGTCGGTGGTAACGCCGAAGCGTCCTGAGGCAATCTGCTTGATGGCGCTGCGGCGGTTCAGTCCGTCAGCGCCGGGACGGAAGCGGGCGGGGTCTTCGCCGCCTTCGCCGGTATTGCTTTTGCCGTGCAGGCGGTTCAGGGCGATGGCCAGCGCTTCGTGCGCTTCCCTGCTGATAGACCCGTAGGACATAGCGCCGGTAACAAACCGCCGCACGATGGCTTCCACAGGTTCTACTTCATCGAGCGGCAGGACGGCGCCTTTTTTATAGATAAGGAAATCGCGCAGGAAGACCGGCGCGGTTTTCTCGTCTGAGGCTTTGGTAAATTCCTTGAATAGCCGGTAGTCCCCCGTTTTGGTGGCTATTTGAAGTTTGGAAATGGTTTCGGGATTCCATGCGTGTTGTTCGCCGTCTTTGCGGTAGTGGTAGATACCATAGTGGGGCAGCAGGTCGTCCGTTGCGTTGTCGCCAAAGCCGAGCGCATGCGCCTGCAGCGTTTCGCGGGTAATATCTTCCAGCGTAATGCCGCCGATAGAGGAAGGCATCCCGCTAAAGTATTTTTCCAGCACTTCCGCGCTGACGCCTACCGCCTCAAATATCTGCGCCCCGCGATAACCGCGCAGGGTGGATATGCCCATTTTCGACAGAATTTTCAGCAGTCCTTTATTGATGGCCTGTATGTAATTCTTTTCGGCAGTGGGGTAGTCGAGTTGCAGTTCATGTTTTGTCACCAAATCGTCCAGCACGGCAAAGGCCATATAAGGATTTACGCCGCTTGCGCCGAAGCCGAAGAGCAGGGCGAAGTGCATGACCTCGCGGGCTTCGGCCGTTTCCACGATGATGGCTGTTTGCATCCGCTTCCGCCGTTCGATTAAATGATAATGCACGGCCGAGAGCGCAAGCAATGAAGGAATGGCCGCCCGTTCTTTTGAGGTTTCGCGGTCGCTCAGGATGATGTAACTGAACCCGTCATCCACCGCCTGCTCGGCCTGCCGGCAGATGTGGTGCAGGGCTTCTTCCATACCCTGCGTCTGTTTTCCCGCATCAAACAGTATGGGAATACTGACGGTGCGGAAGCCTTTATAGGCTAAATGTTTTAAAATATCGAGGTCTTCGTTGTTGATAATCGGGCTTTGGAGCTTGACCATTTTGCAGGCTTCCGGCGAAGCGTCCAGCAGGTCGTCTATCTGGCAACCGATGTACAGCGAGAGCGACATGACTAATTCCTCGCGGATGGGGTCTATCGGCGGGTTGGTAACCTGCGCGAACAGCTGACGGAAATAGTTGAACAGCCGTTGCGGTTTGTCCGACAATACAGCCAGCGGCGTGTCATTGCCCATAGACGATACCGGTTCTTTCCCTTCTCCGGCCATAGGGAGGATGATTTTTTCTATTTCTTCACGCGTGTAGCCAAAGGCTTTCAGGCAGGCGGGCAGTTGTTCCACACTGTGCGGTACGGTGCGTCCCGATTTGATATTCGACAGGATGATGCGGTTTTTTTCGAGCCATTCGCGGTAGGGATGTTCCGCCGCCAGCGTTTGTTTCAGTTCGGCGTCATAGAAGATTTTCCCTTCCTGCGTGTCAATCATCAGCATTTTTCCGGGCTGCAGCCGTCCTTTCTGTTTGATTTCCGAAGCCGCAAAAGGCAATGCCCCCGCTTCGGAGGCGACTACCATCACGTCATTTTTTGTAATCAGGTAGCGCGCGGGACGCAGGCCGTTGCGGTCAAGCATGCCGCCGGCATAGCGGCCATCGGAGAACAGCAGCGTGGCAGGGCCGTCCCAAGGCTCCATGAAGATGCTCTGGTATTCGTAGAAGGCTTTCAGGTCGGCAGGAATGGGATTTTTGTCGCTCCGGCTTTCGGGAACGAGCATGGCCAGGGCATGGGGCAGCGTTTTTCCCGACATGGTCAGAAATTCCAGCACATTGTCCAGCGATGCGCTGTCGCTCATGCCGGGCTGGATAACCGGAAAAATTTCTTCCACATTACCCAGCGCCGGGGCTTTCAGGAGGGCTTCCCGCGCTTGCATCCAGAAACGGTTACCGCGAATGGTATTGATTTCGCCGTTATGCCCCAGCAGGCGGAAAGGCTGCGCCAAATCCCACGAAGGAAAAGTATTGGTGCTGAAACGCGAATGTACCAGCGCCAGCCCGCTGGTGAAATAGGGATTGGTCAGGTCGGGATAGTAGCCGCGCAATTGCATGGACGTAAGCATACCTTTATATATAATCCGCTTGGAGGACAGGCTGGGGATGTAAAACTGCTGCCGTTGGCCGGCCGGCAATGCCTGTATCGCCTTCTCGAGCTTCCTGCGTGCGATGTAGAGCAGTTGTTCCAGCCGGCCGGAGCATCCGGTTTCCACTACGAACAGTTGTTTGATGCAGGGTTCATTGGCTTTGGAAATAGCGCCCAGCAGTTCGCTGCATACCGGCACATCGCGTACGGCCAGTATTTTTAACCCGTTCCCGGAAAATACCTGCTCCATCATTTGGAGATACGGTGGCTGTTCGCCGGCGTCTGGGGGGAGGAAGACTAATCCTGTGCCGTACTTCCCCTTTTCCGGCACGGGGATGCCCTGCAATAAAATAAATTCATGCGGTATCTGTACCATAATGCCCGCGCCGTCTCCGGTTTTATTATCCGCGCTTTCGGCGCCGCGGTGCAGCATATTTTCGAGTAGTTGCAGGCTTTTTTCGACAATGTCATGCGACTTGTTCCCCCGTATATCCGCCAGCAGTCCTACGCCGCATGCGTCATGTTCCTGTCCGGGAAGGTATAAATTCGGTCGGTTCATCTTGCAGGTCTGTGAATAATCTATTATCTGGACACAAAAATAATGATTTAATTTTGTCCCTGCGTTAAAAAAAGATTAATGATTTGGAGATTTGCTAATGTGCTAATGTGCTAATTGGGCTGACGCGCCAACAACTCATACCTCATAACTCATGCTGGATTGCTTCGCTACGCTCGCAATGACGCATTGGCGTCAGCCAAAATAGTCAATAGTCAATAAAAAAATAGTCAATAAAAATAACTATCTTTGCGCCTAAATAAGACAATCATGCAAATTAAAAAACATTTACTGTTTACAGTCTTTGGCGCATGCGTTGCGCTGCAAGGCTGTACGCAAACCGGCGATGCCGGATTGAAAGAAAAAATCGCCCAAATGCTGCTGGTCGGCTTCCGCGATACAGTACTGACGGAAAACAGCGAAATCTACCACGATGTAAAAGACCGGAAAGTAGGCGGCATCATCCTGTTCGATTATGATGTGCCGTCCAAAACGCCGGTGCGTAATATACAATCGCCGGCGCAGGTGAAAAAACTGGTGGCGGACTTGCAACAAATCGCACCCGGAAAACTGCTGGTATCCATCGACCAGGAAGGAGGGAAAGTAAACCGCCTGAAAACCGTGTTCGGCTTTCCTCCCAGCGTGTCGGCAAAATACTTGGGCGCGCTGGATAATGTCGATACGACCGCTTTCCATGCGGCGCAAACGGCCGGCATACTGGCAGACTTGGGCGTCAACCTGAATTTTGCGCCCTGTGTAGATGTGGACGTCAATCCTGAAAATCCCATCATCGGGCAGAAGGAACGCAGTTTTTCCGCCAATCCGGAGAAAGTGGCGGAGCACGCCGCAGTTTGGATTGCCGAACATACGAAACGGAATGTCATTTCCTGCCCGAAACATTTTCCCGGACATGGTAGCTCCATGAACGACACGCATGCCGGCAGCGCCGATGTGACTCAGACATGGAGCGAGCAGGAACTCGTCCCTTACCAACGTTTATTGGAAACCGGCGCTATTTCGTTAATCATGACCTCGCATGTCTTCAATGCCCGTTTGGACGCGGACTATCCGGCGACCATGTCGAAAAAAATCCTCACCGGAATACTGCGCGAACAACTGGGTTTCGAGGGCGTGATTATTTCCGATGATTTGGCGATGGGCGCTATTGCCGACCTGTTCCCGCTGGAAGTGGCTTTGGAAAAGGCTATCAATGCCGGCGTGGATATTCTTTGCCTCTCGAACAACGGCAGCGTTTACAAACCGCAGATGACGCAAAATATCATTGATACCATTTACGCCTTAGTGCAATCGGGTAAAATCCCGCCGGAACGTATTGACGAGTCATACCGGCGTATCCAACAACTGAAACAAGCATTTTTATAAACTTGGAAGCTGCTCCTGTAAAACTGTCCACCGCTTACTGGGCGCCCATACGGTACTACGCAAAACTGGTTTCAACCACTACCGTCCTGTTGGAACAGCATGAGCATTTTTTGAAACAAACCTATCGCAACCGTTGCCGGATTGCGGGAGCAAACGGCGTGCAGTCATTGACCGTTCCGGTCGTGAAACGGCACGGCGAAAAAATGCCTGTCCGCGAAGTGCGCATTGATTATTCGGAAGCATGGCAGCGGCGTCACTGGAGGGCGATTGAAACGGCCTATCGTTCCTCGCCTTTCTTCGCCTACTATGCAGACGATATTCGCCCGTTTTATGAAAAAAAAGAAATTTTTCTATTTGACCTGAACGAAAAAATCCTGCGGACAACCTTTGCACTGACCGGTATCAAAACAGTTATTGAATATACGGAGCAATTCTGCCCGCCGGACGGCCATGCTACCGATTACCGCTATTCCATAACGCCCAAAATATCCTGCGCAACGGTTGCCGGTTTCCATCCGCAACCCTACTATCAGGTTTTTGCGCACCTTCATTCTTTCCTGCCGGATTTAAGCATCCTCGACTTGTTGTGCAACGAAGGCCCCGGCAGCTTGGAAAAATTGAAAGTGGAAAGTGGGCTTCCGCACTAAAAGAACCGCCGGTATGAAAACATGCCGGCGGTTTTAACTTTCAATTCTCAACTTTCAATTCTCAATTCTTCTAAAACCGGTAGGAGATGGTCAGTAAAAATTGATGTTTCGAATAATCGGTAGTAATTAGCGGGGAAGTGGCGTAAGTATGATATTCTTCCGAAGAGGTAGCATAGCGGTAGGCCACGTCTATAGAGGTAAAACCAATCCGGTAACCCAAACCGCCGGAGCCGGCTATCACTCCTTTAAAACTATCGGCCGGCGCACCCAGATAAGCAAACCCGCCACGAATAAAGAAATCCCTCAAGCGTACTTCACCGCCTATGCGGAAATTCATTGACAAACCGGTTGCATCGGACGACAGATAATCGTTGATGGTTTTTATATTGTCCGTAGTGGCTTCGGTCATGTCCGTATAATTGCCGTCCAAAGATATCAGGTTATTTGTTACCACTTCATAATCGAAAGAGAAAATCGCCAGTGTATTCACCGCATACGAGGCATTTAAGGATATGTGCCACGGCGTACGCAGGGTAAAATCATACGAGTTATCTTGCAGGGGGATGGTAACATTGATGTCTCCCTTCGTGCGCGCCGACAACGAATAAAATACCGGCGACTGCACCGCCAAGCCCACCGTGAAATTTTCCAGCGGGGTGTACAATAATCCCAACCGTGCGCCAAAGCCCCTGCCGTTGATGAAAGAAGCCGTTTCATGCAGAATATTCGTTTCCGCACTATTAAATGACCCCGTTTCGTCATAGGTATCCCGCCGCTCATACCGCAAATCGCTAATCCCGGCCGAAACGCCAAGATATAATTTATCAAGATATGAAGTGCCGAACGCTAAGGTGTATTCTCCCGCGTGGCCTATCGTAGTAATGCGTTGCTGTTGGCTCTTGAGCCCGTAACCGGAACGTATGTCAAATTCATCGAGCCCTCCTCCACTGATGAAAGGCACGGAATTTGCCCAAGCGTCATAGCCTTCATGATGCGCATTTGCTTTGCCAATCATATATTGCGTCAGGGACTCGGGATATGCAGGCGTTCCCTGCATGCTGTAATACGCATTGAAATTCGTATGCAGGCTATAGCCGAACGACAGGTTGAAGCGGTTAAAATTCCCGCTGCTGTTGTCGAAACTGTAGGCAATACTTGCGCCGTTTATTACAAAACTGTTGCGGGAATCCTGTTCTCCGTTGGAGTTGGTTTTATACATGTCCATTTTTGGCGTCAGCATTATCTGCCCCATGCGGAATGTTCCCAATGCCGCCGGGTTTACATTCACCGCTGCATATTCGGAAGAAAGCGCGCCTACTGCTCCTCCCATAGCCGTACCGCGCGATGTACCGTAATTTGCCTGTTGGGAAAATTTTATTATTTCATTCGCCGTTTGCGCAAACAACAGGCTTGTTGCGCTTACGAATAACAGGGTAATAAGAATCCTTTTCATAATATTAATTACGTACTTATTTAGGTATTGTAAACTGATTTAGTTACGCAAATGTATGAAAAAAATAATTAATAATAAAATTTTTTAACCTTTTTTAACGGAAACGGGGTCAAAGCGTCCATGCCGGTCTCTTCCTTTTTAAAACCGAAAGCCCAATGTGACCATAAATTTACTGGTAAATATATTTAAGGACGTATCATCAGGATTTCCATTGTAGAGTATATAATTTTCCTTTAAGCCCGGGGCAAACGAATAGGCCGCGTCAAATGAAATAAACCGCCCGCGGTAGCCGAATCCCACCGAACCTATTTGCGTATCCGCATAATCTTTCCGCGCATTTTGATACCACGCATAACCGGCACGGAGGGCAAAATCACTTATTTTATATTCCCCGCCGATACGAATATTGGTTGCCGTCCGGCAATCCTCCTGCAAGCGTTCGTTGTCCCACCGGTAATAGCTTGTTGCGCCGTCTTCGTTGGACATTCTCGTACCGGTAAAATTCACGCCTTCATAATCGACACTCAGCAGCGCCACCGTGCCGAAAGTATAGGCAATGCCCGCACCCCATTTCACCGGCGTAGTAACCCGGTAATCATCGTGTCCTTCTATAAATTCGGAATATTCCATATTGTCAATATTTGATGACATGCGTTCGTTCCATGTATTCCGCAGGAACATCCATGTAGGCGTGTGGATATATGCGCCTGCACGCAGGCCGCCCACCGGACGCACAATCACGCCGAATTTCAAATTATAGCCCACCCCGCTGGTAGAGATATTGGTTTCATGGTTCAGTCCCCGGTAGCCTGTGGCATTGAAATCGGCATAATGGACGGCCTGTTCGTCATATTCTTCATGGAAATTATTCGTAATATCCTGCAAACCGAATGTCATGCCGAGATAGACCCGGTGCGATATATTCAACCCGAAATTAAAGACGTATTCGCCCACATGTCCCGACTGGTCGCAATAATAGGACTGGTCCACATCGCCCATCTGGTAAATCTTGTCAAGGTCGTCTGGGTCGGTTGCATCGAAATTTTCGGTAGCGCCGATATAAGCGCCATCCCTGTTCTCCACGTACTGGATAAGTCCCGTTTGCATTGCCAGCCATTCGGTGTTGGTAGCATCATCGTTAAAAGTGTTGTGCGGCACGCCGTCTATGCTAAGGCCTGTAGCCAGTGCACGGGGCAGCGAAGTCGTCCCCGTACGTCCATGCGCCGAAAAACGTTGCGGATTATTTTGCAATTTATTAAATCCTATACCGAAATTAAAACCCACAAGGCCGCTGGTATTATGCGTATCAAAGGCGGATACCCACCCGGCATTCGCAATGCCTGTACGTATTTTTAGTTCGGATGTTTGATTGTTCAGATACTTTCCCGAAGTCGAGGAAAATATCAGTTCCGGCGTAATGGAGAACTCCGAAGAGCGGAATACCGCCACGCCGGCAGGATTGATGCTTAATGTGGTAAAATCACCGCCCAATGCGGCAAAAGCGCCGCCTATTCCTTGAAAGCGTGCAGTTCCTTCATAAATGTTTTGCGAAAAGCGAAGCGCATCCTCATACGTCTGGGCTACCGCAAAACCACTACTGCAAAGGCTCATTATTAATATGTATATATTCTTTTTCATAATATTATTATTTCTGATTTCTAATTTTTTATTTTTTATTTCTAATTCTTAATCTTAATTTTCAATTTTCAATTCTCAATTTTCAATTCTCAATTCTCAATTCTCAATTCTCAATTCTCAATTCCCCTACCGTCTGCCGGAGTTGCGTGAGCTGCCGCCACCGGAACTTCCGGAGCTGCGCGAACTGCTGCTTCCCGTGCTTCCGGAACTGCCGGAACTGCGCGATGACGAATTACCGCTGCTTCGGTAAGAGGACGAATTTGTGCTCTGCGACTGGCTGGAGGAACGCGACACCGACCCGCTATTCCGGGTGGAAGACGAGCTTCTGCTGTTGCTTGCCGGCGGCGTGTAGCTATTGGTATTCGAAGACGAGCGCGTACGGTTTTCATTGGCGCTGGCCGGCGCTTGATAGTTGCTGCGCGTATTGGTTACCGTGCGGTTGTAAGTCGTATTCCCGGACGTACTGCTGCGGGACGTAGCGCCGGTATTATAAGTCGAACGGCCGGATGATTCGGGACGGGTATAGGTCTGTACATTTCGCGCCGCCCTGCTGCGACTTACGTTCGATGACGTGGGCGCGGCAGTTCTGCCGGCGGTGGCATTAGTTCCGGTGGTGCGCGTAGTCCTGCCCACTACAGCCGGCGAACGGCCGGTAGTGGCGTCCCTGCTTATGGAGCGGGTGGAACTGACGGCGCTGCGCGTAGCGGTCGCTTGGCTGCGGCTACTGCCCGCCACTTGCCGCGCTTGCGGCGAACGGGTAGATGCCCTGCCGGCGGTAGTGGTATTCCGGCTATACGGCGACCGCGAAGAAGAAGCGATGCTTGAAGAAGAACGGCCATAGCGGGAATTGCTGTGGTGCGCATAGTACCGGTCGCGGTGATGATAATAATGCGGATGATAATGGTAGTAATAGGGGGCGTAGTATCCGCCGTAATAATATCCGTAATAGTAGGGACCGTACCATGAGTCGTAATAGAACGGGCTGTACCACGAGGTATATCCCCAACCCCATGCATAATATGGACGGTAATAATGCCACGGACGGTAATAATAGGGATAATACAACGAGCCGTAATACCACGGGTCACTGTATTCCATATTAATGGTCACGGTATATTGCGGGTCATCGAACATTTTCAGGCGGCGTTCGTAGGAATTTTCGTCATCCGCGATAACATAAGTTTTGTTCGGTTCGGCGTCAATATATATGGAATTGGTATCGGCGCTGATATAGACAACATCATCGCCGGCTTCTTCCGCTACGGAAGCGGCTACCGGCGGCGAAGAGGCTACTGTGGCGTTGGTTTTCATTTTCAGTTCTTCCAGTTCGGCATTATAGGCCGGCGTGGTTGCCTGAGGGGACGGCGTGTAATAAATATCGTCATAAGCAGTCGCTGCCGGACGGGTATTTCCGCAACCGCTGGCCAGCCACATAGCCGCCACAACGGTAAAGAGGACAGTACTAAATTTAATTGTTTTCATAATTTTATCTCCTATACTTTTATTTTATGCTACGTAATGACAAATTTCATGCCATCTTTCCAATTTCAAGTTTCAAGTTTAAGGTTTAAGGTTAGCTTGCGCCCCTATCTGCGCAATCCATAATATAAATCCGCGCAATTCGTACCCAACTATTGCATTTTAAAAAATTTCTTTATCTTTGCAACATATTCCATGCTCTTTAAAACATTTTGACTGCTTTTATTCTCTACTTGAAATCTCGAAAATTTCTGTTTGTTCAGTCGAATAAAAGCAAAACTCCACGAGAGAAACGTGAATTTTTGCTTATAATTGAACAGGTATTCGAGAACCTCAAGTAGAATAAGTACAGTTCGCGTTTCACATTTTATACCCGAACACTCTGCAAAGAGCCTTCCCGAAACAAGACCGACTAAATAAAAGCTGCCAAAATGTGGGAGCAGGAGTGACGTGAGCTGTTATGATTATTTATATACAAATTACGCGGATTTATACGGATGACACGGATTATATGCGGCAAAAGGGATTGTTTTGAAAGGACTGTGTTTGTTTGAGGAATGATGGTAAGTAGAAAACAATCCCGAAACCGCAAAAGAGGTATGAAGTATGAAGTATGAGGTATTAAGTATGAGCGCTAACGCCAAATAAACAATTCAACAATTCAACAATTCAACAAATAAAAACAATTATGAAAACAAATCTATCAATTTCTCTGCGGTGGCGTATTGCCATCGTATTGTTACTCCTTCTTTGGGGAGTGGGTGGCTTTGCGCAGGTGAGTGTTACCAACCTTGCGACCAATTATGCCGCGAAACAAATTTCGTTCACCGTGTCGTGGACGGCCGCACCGTACAACAACCAAATCTGGGTGATTACCGACTACGTCAAAGTAGAAAACGCCACTACGGTGGGCGGGTGGTCGCGTGCACTTGTAACCGGCGCTACGGCCACCGGCAACGGCTCCGCCGCCACAGTAACCGGGCAGCGCGGTTTCTGGCTGAATACTTCCGGCAGCAGCGGCAGCGCGACCATTACGGCCACGTTAAGCGGCGTACCTGCCCAATTCAACTGGTGCGCCTACGCGTTGAATTACCCGCCCCGAGCGGTCATTAATGCAGCCGGCGGGTATGACTTAAAAGGTACGCCGCCGTTTACCGTAAATGGAACAACATTGGGCAACACGGTTACGACCTATGGCGCGGGCACGTGTATCACTACCTTATCTGACGCCACCAATAACCCCACATCTGTTCTTCCCGATGCGCCGACTGTCTCTACCTCTAACCCTGCCGCCCGCTGCGGCGCAGGCGCAGTCACGCTGACTGCCACTGCCGGCGGCGGCACGACCACTGCGATGACCTATACATGGGTTGTCGGTGGCGGCGCAGCACAAACAACTACGACCGGCAGTTTGTCTCTTTCGTCAGTAGCGGAAGGCAGTACCACTTACAGTGTAACCGTTACCAATGCGAACGGCTGCACAAGTGCGGCGAAAACCGGAACGATTACCGTGCACGGGTTACCCGCCATAACCCTTGCTTCCGGCAGTACCATGCAGACAGTAAATGCCGGTTCGGCTATTACCCAAATTAAGTACACCACTGCCAATGCCACC
>JAIROQ010000027.1 GCA_031257455.1 Prevotellaceae bacterium
GCCGACAGGAACGTTACGCAGGCGCTCTCGAAATGCCGCGTGGATAACGTGCGCATCAGCACCAGCGAAGACTATGTGAAACCGTTGGTGCGCCTGTTTGAGAGCCGGTAAATGGAAAGATTGATTACTGTAAATGCAAGTATGAATAAAATGAGAATAAAAATTATCCTGTTTACTTTTTTTATCATGGCAGCGCAGGCGGGTTTTGCGCAGGAGCCGTTGTTCAGTACCTCGCTCAGCCGCGACAGCATTATGATTGGCGAGCAGGTCGAATGGTCGTTCAAGGCGACAATGCCTTCTTCCGTGCAGGTATATTTTGCACGTGTAGACAGCATCGGGAACGGGTTGATTGAGGTACTGAAAACGACCGGACCCGATACGTTGCAACGCACAAAAGACAACATTACCATCGAAAGCAAACTGCTGCTAACCTCATTCGATGCGGGGATTTATGAGCTGCCGCAAATTCCGGCGCTGGTTACGCACAGCAACAACAATCTGGTGGATACGCTTTATTTCAATTCGGTTACCCTGAAAGTAAATACCCTTCCCGACAGCCTGATCATTGCTTTCCTGTCGGCTGACGACAGCACAAAAGTAAAATTATTGAAAGACATCAAACCGCCGGTAAAATATCCTTACACGTTGATGGAAATTCTGTGGCCGTGGGCAACGATGGGAATTATTGCCCTGGCATTGGTTGCCGGATTAATTTATGTAATTATCCGTTTGCGGAAGAAACAGCCGGTGTTTGGGAAAATCAAGCCTGCTGAGCCGCCGCACATCGTGGCATTGCGGGAGTTGGAAAAAATCAAGGCCGAAAAACTGTGGCAAAACAATAAAGTAAAACTGTACTATACGCGCGTGACAGACGTATTGCGCGTATATCTGGAAAAACGGTATGCCATTCAAGCGCCGGAACAGACGTCTGACGAAATTTTGCAGGCGTTGGCGCAATTGCCCTTGCCGGAGTATTTCATTCCGAAGTTGCGGGAATTTCTAAGCACATCGGATTTGGTGAAATTCGCCAAATACCTGCCGGCAATGGAAGAGAACGAAAGCGCACTGACTTTGGTAACGCAATTTGTGGACGAAACAAAAGAACAAACAGAGAAAGAAGCTACGGATTAGAACTATTCAATAACATAAAAACGATTGAAAACAATGTCGAAACAAACAGCCATAAAGCTCTTCGAGCAACATAAAGTTCGCTCTGTATGGGACAGCGAACAGGAAAAGTGGTACATCTCCATTGTAGATGTTATTGCCGTATTGACCGGAAGCCCGAATCCGCAAGTATATTGGAGAGTTTTAAAAAAGAGATTACTGGATGAGGGGAATGAAACCGTTACAAATTGTAACGGGTTGAAATTACTTGCGCCGGACGGTAAAATGCGGCTTACCGATGTAGCCGATGTAGAACAATTATTCCGTCTTGTACAGTCTATTCCCTCACCGAAAGCAGAACCTTTTAAGATGTGGCTGGCAGAAATCGGCAGGGAGCGATTGGAAGAAATAGACGACCCCGAATTAGGCATTGAACGATTGATGGAGTACTATCATCGCAAAGGTTATTCTGAAAACTGGATAAACCAACGCCTCAAAAGTATTGAAGTGCGCAAGGAATTGACCGATGAATGGGAACGTCGCGGCGTTAAAAAAGGACAGGAATTTGCCACACTCACCGACATTATTACCCGTACATGGAGCGGCCTGACTACAAAAGAGTATAAACGCTTGAAAGGACTGAAAACAGAAAGCCTGCGCGACAATATGACTAATCTCGAACTTGTGTTAAACATGCTGGCTGAAGCATCGACTACCGAAATATCGAAGAAGAAACAACCACAAAATTTTCCTGAAAACAGCAAGGTAGCTCAACAAGGAGGGAAAGTGGCGGCAGCCGCCCGCAAACAATTGGAACTGGAAAGCGGCGCCCCTGTAGTTACGCCGCTTAATGCTAAAAACCTGCATGCATTACAAGAAAACAACAAACGCCACCATGATTAAAAATCTGCTGATAGTCGGTTTGGGAGGAGGCGCCGGGAGCATATTGCGCTACCTGAGTTCGCTGCTTGCGCTGAAATATTTTGGCGGCGGATTTCCGTGGGCAACATGGACAGTGAATGTATCGGGATGTTTGCTGGCGGGCGTTTTATTCGGATTATGGGGCAACGCAACAGGTTCAACCGGACGGTTATTGTGGCTGGTCGGATTTTGCGGCGGCTTTACTACTTTTTCCGCCTTTGCACTGGAAAATATACACTGCTGGCAAATGGGCGAATACTGCAAAATGTTTTTCTACACATTTGCCAGCCTCATTAGCGGCTTTGCGGCCGTATGGTTGGGAATGGCAATAACAAAATAAATAATAAAAACGCATGCTTTCTACCCTGACAGATAAATTAACAGCTTTGGCCGACCCTGAAAAAGCCGCTTTCCTGCAAGGTTTTTTCAAAACAGGAAAAGGACAGTATGCCGAAGGCGATATTTTTTTGGGAATAAAAGTCCCTGAAATACGGGCGGCCATTAAGGAATATCACGGCATGACGTTGCCGGATATAAAAGGCCTGCTATATTCCGGGCTGCACGAAGTGAGGCTGGCGGGCTTCCTGCTGTTAGTGGCATTATTCAAGAAAGCAACAACGGAAAACGAACGCAGGGAAATATATGATTTCTATATAGCGCACGCCAAACAGGCGAATAATTGGGATTTGGTGGATTTATCCTGCAAGGATATAATCGGCGCATACCTTGCCGGTAAAAAAGACCGGCGCATACTGTATCAATTGGCCGGGAGCAGTAGCCTGTGGGAACAGCGCATCGCCATCGTTTCCACATGGGCATTTATTAAACGCGGCGATTTTGACGACACGTTACGGATTGCCGAAAAATTGCTGGCGCATAAACATGACCTGATACATAAAGCTACGGGCTGGATGCTGCGCGAGGTCGGTAAAAAGGACAAAAAGGTACTGGCCGCATTCCTGCAACGCCATGCCGCCATTATGCCCCGCACGGCTTTGCGGTATTCCTTAGAACACTTTTTGCCAGAAGAAAAAAGACAGTACATGGCTATGAAAATGACACACACTAAAAATGAAGCACAGTAACAAACAGTAAATTCTAAAAAAATGTATTTCGAATATCCATCCATATTATATCTGTTATTCATCCTGGCGCCGGTCATTGGTTATTACGTTTGGCGGGCGATACAGGGCGCTACGCCGTCATTGCAGGTCTCTACTGTGGCGGGACTGAAAGGAGCAAATGCCGTCACGTGGCGCATCCTGCAGCACGTGCCGTTTGTGTTGCGGTGCGCCGCAATAGCGCTTATTATCCTTGCTATGGCGCGTCCGCGTTCGTCCAGCGAATTTGAGCGGGTCGCTACCGAAGGCATCGACATCATGTTTGCATTAGACATCTCGACCAGTATGCTGGCGCGCGACTTTAAGCCCGACCGCATCGGCGCGGCAAAGGATATTGCTATCCAGTTTATCGCCGAACGCCCGTTCGACCGCATGGGCATTGTGGTTTTTGCCGGCGAAAGTTTTACGCAGTGCCCGCTGACGCTCGACCGCGCTACGCTTATCAACCTGATGAAAGATATTGAAACGGGACTGATTGAAGACGGTACCGCTATCGGCAACGGACTGGCTACGGCAGTAGGCCGCCTCAAGGACAGCGAAGCCAAAAGCCGCGTAGTCATCCTCCTGACAGACGGCGTAAACAATCGCGGCGAGATTGCGCCGCTCATGGCCGCCGAAATCGCCAAAACCTATGGCGTGCGGGTGTACACTATTGGCGTGGGCGCCAATGGCGCCGCGCCCTACCCGGTGATGACCGAAAGAGGCGTCATCCTTCAGCAAGTGCCGGTAGAAATCGATGAAAACCTCCTGCGGCAAATTGCGGAACTGACCGACGGCCGCTACTTCCGCGCTACCGACAATACAAAACTGCTGGAAATATACAATGAAATAAACCAAATGGAAAAAGCCCGCGTATCGGTCGATTCGTTCCCGATATATAAGGAAGAATTTATGCCGTTCGCACTGGCGGCGCTGGCAGCCCTGCTGCTTGAACTGCTCCTGCGACTGCTGGTACTGCGGAGGATACCGTAAATAATAAAAATACAACAATGAAAAAATTCTTAACTATCATCATGCTTTGCGGGGTTATCGGCGGCTATGCCCAAAACACCCCGCCATACGCGGCCTCCACCAACACATGGGTGATTGAAGGCAACGGCATTTCCCAAATATGGAGCGACCACATCAACGTGCCCGCTTGCGACAAAGCAGATTTCAACGGCGGCACGGATGATGCACCCCGCGCCGATTGCCGCAATAATCCCGGTTATTACTTTTTATACAGCTGGCCGTATGTAAACAAAAATGCGGCTACACTTTGTCCTGTGCCGTGGCGCGTGCCGACCATAGACGACTTTTTGGCGCTGTATAAGGCGTTGGGAGGAAAAGGCGATTGGAGTAAAGACGAAACACTCGTCACAAAATACATTAACAGTTGGGGCGGAGCCTACGGAGGCTATTGCAACAACGAGGGTTTGCCGGTCAATCAGAATTTGTACGCTGACTATTGGTCTTCTTCTGAGTTCAGTTCGACTAGCAGTTATTACTTTGGATACACCGACAGTAGTGTTTACCCGCAATACTACTACAACAAGTATCACGGCTTTCTGATCAGGTGCATGAAATAGGAATAAGCATAGCGGCACAACAAAAAATGCTTCACGAATAAAAATAATTACACACATTAGCACATTAAACAATCAGTCACATTAACATGATACAGATAGCACAATTCGAATATATATGGTTATTACTGCTGATACCGGCGTTGCTGGCGGGGTATGCGTTATTTGTACGCAGCAAACGCCGGGCGTTGTCGCGTTTTGGCGACGTGTCGTTGATGCAACCCCTGATGCCGTTGGTATCCGCCCGCCGCGGGTGGTCGAAGGTCATTTTGCTGTGCTTTGCCGTTTTCTTTTTCACATTGGGATTGATGCGCCCGCAGATGGGCGCTACGGTGCGCGAAATGAAACGGCAGGGTATTGAGATTGTCGTGGCGCTGGATGTGTCGAACAGTATGCTGGCGGAAGATTTCCGTCCCAACCGGCTGGAACACGCCAAACTCGCCATCTCGAAATTAGTCGACCGCCTGCGCGACGACCGCATCGGCCTGATTGTATTTGCCGGCGACGCCTACGTACAGTTGCCCGTAACGACCGATTATGTGTCGGCAAAAATATTCCTGTCGTCCATTTCGCCGGGCATTGTGCCGAAACAGGGCACAGCTATCGGGTCGGCCATCCACATGGCCATTCGCTCGTTCACGCTGCAAAGCGAAAAAAGCCGCGTACTGATTGTCATCACCGATGGCGAGAACCATGAAGACGACGCCGTAGCTATGGCCGGAGAAGCGCGTAAACAGGGCATTCTGGTTTATACCATCGGTATCGGGTCGGAACAGGGAAAACCCATTCCGTTGGGCAACGGCGCCATGTTGAAAGACAAAGACGGCAATATTGTGGTAACAAAATTAGACGAAGCCACGCTACGGGAAATCGCGGCGGCAGGCGGCGGCGCCTACACCCGCGCAACCAATGCCGACTTGGGCTTGGACCGCGTGATCGACGATATCCGCGACATGGAAAAACAGGAAATGTCGTCCGTCGTATTTGAAGATTTCAACGAGCAATACATGTGGTTTTTCGGGATAGCCCTCTGCTTCCTGCTGCTGGAAACGCTCGTACTGGAACGGAAAAACAAATGGTTTCGGAGCTTTGACATATTTAAAAATAGATAATAGATATTCGATGCTCGATCTCGATGCTCGAAAGTCGAAAATCGAGTATCGAAAAAAGGAAATATAAAACAAAGAAATATGAAAAAATATACCTTACTTCTCATGCTGTTATTGACATTTGTATGCGCCGCTGCGCAGGCGCCGGAACGGCACGACATGCGCAAAGGCAATAAACTGTACAAACAGGACGAATACGAAAAAGCCGAAATCGCCTACAAACACGGGCTGGAAAAAGATACGGCCTCTTTCGGCGCACGTTTCAATGTGGCGGACGCGCTGTATAAACAGGACAAAACGGAAAATGCCGAAAAACTTTTCCAGTCATTGACCGGCACGGAAACAGACGACAGGCAAAAAGCAGCCGTTTTCCATAACTTAGGCAACGCGCAACTGAAACAGCAAAAGTATGAAGAAAGCATAAAATCCTACAAACAGTCATTGCGGCTCAACCCTACAGACGATGAAACGCGCACCAACCTCGCGTATGCGCAAGTGATGCTGCAACAACAACAGCAGGAACAGCAGAACGATCAAAATAATCAGGACAACAATCAAGACCAACAACAGCAGCAGGACAAACAGCAAAATCAGGACAACAAAGACCGGCAGCAACAAGATCAACAGGACGAACAAAACCAGCAACAGCAGGAGCAGCCGCAGGATACACAGCAAGACGAACAACAACAGCCACAGCAAAAAATTTCGCCGCAGGATGCACAACGCATGTTGGAAGCGATACAGGCTGACGAAAAGGAAACACAGGATAAAGTAAATAAAGAAAAAGCAAAAGTACTACAACGGCAAAAAATAGAGAAAAACTGGTAAGTAGAGAATGGAGAATGGAGAATGGAAAATGGGCTGACGCGCCAGCTAACTCTCCCCTCTCCTCCATTCTCCATTCTCCACTCTCTACTCTCCACTAAAAAGATTTACAAATTATGGACACTCTCCACTCTCCACTCTCCACTCTCAAAAAGGGAGGATAACGGGACTTCTTCTACTGCTGTTTTGCGGTATTTCCGCCGCACGCGCAGACGATGTATTGTTGGACGTATCGGCGCCGCGCATGGTCGCCGTGAATGAACAGTTCCGTGCGACTTTTTCGGTGAACGCGAATGCCGGTGATTTCACGCCGCCCGACTTTGCCGGCTTCCATGTGATAGCAGGCCCTTCGCGTTCGTCCGAACAACGATTTCAAATCGTCAACGGAAAACAGTCGCATACGCAAATCACCCGTTTTATATACATCCTGCAAGCGGTCAAGGAAGGGAACGTTACGTTGGGTGCGGCCAGCGTGGTGGTCGATAAGCAAACATACCAGTCGCAACCGGTAACCATCGAAGTAGTCAAAGCGGAAGATGCGCCGCAAGCCGCACAACAGCCGCAACAGGCGCAACAAAGCGCCCAACCGGCCGCCGGAACAGGAGACGGCAACGACGTCTTCGTGCGCATATTAGTGAGCAAATCCAATGTCTATCGCGGCGAATATCTGACGGCCACCGTGAAGATTTATTCGCAATCCATGAATATTGCCGGCTTTGAAGATGTGAAATTCCCTACTTTCAACGGTTTTTGGAGTCAGGAAATAGAAGCGCCGCAACAACTGCAATTCCAGCGCGAGAATGTCAACGGGAAAATATACAACAGCGCGGTCGTGCGCCGCTATGTGCTTTTCCCGCAACAAACGGGCGCATTAAAGATAGACCCTTTTGAAATCACCTGCGCCTTGCAGGTACGCGTTGCCCCGCGCAGTATTTTTGATGATTTCTTTGGGTCGTCTGCGCAGATTGTGCACAAGCATATCGCCTCGCCGGTGATTACCGTTCAGGTCAATCCGTTGCCGGCAAATGCGCCGGCGTCTTTTGCCGGCGCGGTGGGCGTCGGTTTCAGGATGACGGCGGAACTGGCGCGCGATTCGGTTACCGCCAATGACGCCGCATCGGCCATTATCAAAATCAGCGGCGAAGGAAATGTGAAATTGGTGGAAACCCCGAAAATCGTATGGCCGCCCGATTTTGAAACCTATGACGTAAAAGTTTCGGACAACAGTAAAACGTCTTCTTCCGGCGTGAGCGGCTCGAAGCAGTTTGAAATCCCCTTTATTCCACGCAGCGCCGGCACATTCTCTATCCCGCCGGTGGAATTTACGTACTTCGACATTGCCAAAAAGCAATATGTAACCATCGCCTCCAAACCGCTTGACATCCGCGTAGGGAAAGACCCGAACGCCGGTGCGGCAGTAACGGTGGGCGGCGTAAACAGGCAGGCGGTGCGTGCATTGAACGAAGACATCCGCTACATCAAAACCGACCTCCCGCAATGGCGGAAAAAAGAAGGACTGTTTTTCGGCTCGCTGCTTTATTATTTGCTGATGGCGGCAGAGGTATTGGTATTTATATTGTGCTACCTGTTCCTGTCGAAACGGCGGAAAGACCTGCAAAACGTGGTGCTGGTACGCAACCGGAAAGCCAATAAAATAGCACGCCGGCGCTTGAAAACAGCCGACCAATTGTTGAAATCCGGCCATGCGGCAGGCTTCTACGAAGAACTGGCCAAAGCGTTATGGGGCTACCTGAGCGACAAATTAGCCCTGGCAGCGGCTGACCTTTCACGCGAAAACGCACGGGAAACCCTGCTAAACCGCCAAATCCCCGAACCCGATGTCGAAACATTCCTACAGGTGATTGACGAATGCGAGTTCGCACGCTATGCGCCTACCGGCGGCAGCGTCCAGATGCAGAAAATCTACGATGACGCAATAAAAACCATCAGCCGCTTTGAACAAAAACTTTAAGAGGTATGAAGTATGAGGTATGAGTTGGCGTCAGCCAATTAGAAATTAGAAATTAGAAATCAAAAATCAGAAATTATGGACAGAAAGAGAATTTACCTGTTTACGGTTGCACTGCTGTTATCCCTTTTTGCGGGGCAGGCGGCTTCGGCTGTGGTTGCCGATACGCTGTGGGTGCAGGCAAACACATTTTATGCCAACGGGCAATATCCGGACGCTATTCGGATATATACCGAAATCGAAGCGACAGACAATGTGTCGCCCGCTTTATATTTCAACATGGGGAACGCTTATTTCAAGCAAAACGAACTGGCCAATGCCATCCTCTATTATGAACGGGCGTTGCGCCTGTCGCCCGGCGATGCGGCCATTGCCTACAACCTCGAAATGGCGCAGCTCCGCACATTAGACAGGGTCGATACGCTCCCTGAATTTTTCCTGTTCACATGGGTGCGCAACCTGCGCCAATGGGCAAGCGCCGACACATGGGCGATGCTTTCGCTCTTCCTTGTAGCCGGCACGTTGCTATGCCTGTCGGGGTTCTTTTTCATTCGTTCGGTGCGGTTACGCAAGGTATCGTTCTTTATGGCGGTGGCCTGCGTGCTGCTGGCGGCGGGAAGCATTACCTTCGCCGGTTTCCAGCGCGCCGAAATCACTGCGCATGACGAAGCGATTATTTTCCCCGCCGTAGTTACCGTAAAAAGCGCCCCCGACAACACCGGCAAAGATTTATTCATCCTGCACGAAGGCGCAAAAGTAACGATTATAGACGAACTCTCGAACTGGCAAAACATCCGCCTGCGCGATGGCAAAGAAGGATGGATAGAA
>JAIROQ010000047.1 GCA_031257455.1 Prevotellaceae bacterium
TGGACTATAACCTGCCGGAGCGTTTTGAACTGGAATACGTGGGCGCTGACGACAAACGCCACCGTCCGGTGATGATTCACCGCGCGCCGTTCGGCTCTATGGAACGGTTTGTGGCGGTACTCATCGAACATACCGGCGGGAAATTTCCGTTGTGGCTCACGCCCGAACAGGTGGCTGTGCTGCCCATCAGCGAACGCTTTAACGGCTATGCCCAACAGGTAAGCGATGAGCTAAACCGCGCCGACGTCCGCGCTGCCGTGGACGACCGCAACGAAACTATCGGCAAGAAAATCCGCGAAAACGAATTGAAACGCATCCCGTATTTGCTGATTGTCGGCGAAAAGGAAGAAGCGGTGCAGCAGGTGTCCGTCCGCAGGCAGGGCGAAGGCGACAAAGGCGCCATGAGCGTGGCGGATTTTGCCCAATTTTTGATGAAAGAGATAACAAAAGAATTAACGGAATAAAAAATCCGGTTCTTGCTATTGCTGTAGCTGGAAAGTTATCGGTAAAATGAAGCGAACGTTCACCGCTTGCCCGCCCTGTTTGCCCGGAATCCATTCCGGCATTTTTCCAACAATGCGAAGCGCTTCCTTGTCTATGGAGCTGTCCACGCCTCTCAATATGATAATGTCGCGCACAGCTCCGTCTTTTCCTACCGTAAATTGCACGGTTACCCGTCCGGCAATACCCATTTCGGCAGCGCTGGCGGGGTAGCGCAATTCGTTTTTGATCCATTTATTCAATGCAGCCATACCGCCGGGGAACTCGGGATTTTGTTCTACTGCGCCAGTCATATACACCGGCTCGGTTTCCACGATCAATTTATGTGCTTCCAGATCGGCAATATCCTGCCCCGTATCGTCGTCGTTTCCCTGCACGTCAGCTACGGAAATGGCGGCCTTCATTTCCGTCAATTCTTCCATCGTGTGCACTTCTTCATCCCGTACTTTTTCGTCTTCCACAATTTTTACAATCGTAAATTTAATTGTGCTTCTTAACGGCGGCGGTGGTGGCGCTTCGATTTTTTCTATTTTATTTTCTTCAGGCACTTCCGACATCGAGGACAAGGTCGTTACAGCCAACATTTCGTCACGCGATCGATCGGGTGTAAATAATAACAGCGCGGAAGGGAACAGCAATATCAGCACGGCAAAACCAATGGTGTAAACATATGCCAGCAAGTGTCGCCGCGATGAATATCTGCGGAGGGCATAAGCGCCATAAGCTTGATTTTTTCCTTCAAAAACCAATTCCAGCCATTCACTTCCTGTAATATTTATGTCGCCCGACAAAGTTTCCCACCACGCATAGAAACGCCGGTAGAGCGGCACGTGCGCTTTTACCTGCCGTTCCAGTTTTACGATGGTGCGCACGTGGTCGCCTGCATGCTGTTCGTAGCCGGCGAGCGCTTCAGCCAAAAAAGCATCTTGCATGGCGGCTCGTTCCACACGATTGGCGGCTCTTCCCTTGCGGTCACCTTTCAAATAACCGATGATACTACGTTTGTCGTTTTTCACTGTCCATGCATATTTTTAAATTTCGTTTTCCATTTTGAATGTAACTTTTTACACTCTTCAATTGAAATCCGGTCATCTTTGTAATATCGGCATACGATTTGCCGGACATAAAGAATAATTTCACGCTGGTTTGCTGTGGTACAGGCAATTTTTCCAAGCATTTTTGCAGCAAGCGGAAAATTTCTTCCTTACGGCCTTCATTAAAAAGAGCCGGAAAATCGTCCGATTCCATAAATTGTGATAGCAAGGGAATGGACAATTGTTGCCGGTTCCGTTGCACCAGTTTTATACAATGATTTTTGACTACGCTATAAATCCATGCGCGAAAAAACTTTATATCATATTGCCCTGTTTTTTGCCGTACGCTTTCAAAAAGTTCCATGACTGCATCCTGCGCTTCGGCTTCAACTTTCAGATAATTTAAACACACGCCGTAAATCAGATAAATATAACGGCTATAGAGTTCTGCAAAATAACGATCATCGTTTGTTTCGCGGAATAATGCTATCAATTCTTCATCGGAGCGGGCAGATATTTTAGCTGTGAAAAACAAATATTTTTTGAATGTTTTTTACAAAAGTAGAAATATTTTTCAAATCATTTATGGAATTTTTAAAAATAACGACTCTTTATAATAAAAACGATTTATTAACTTTTAAAACTTAGAAATCATGACACGCAACATTAACATCACTGGAAAAGAATGGCTGGAATTGGTTTTCGCAGGAAAAAACAAAACTTACGGAGCCTATGCTATCCGCAGCGGCACGACCCGGCGCCATCTGACAGCCTATTTCGTAATCATCGTTTTTACGGCAATGATATTGATTTTCCCGACGGTTAAAAAACTTATTGCGCCCGCTTCCACCAAGACGGGTATTAAAACAACTACCGTTCTTTCGAATTTAGTCATGGAACCGCCGCCAGTGGCAACAAAAGATTTGGTTGCCCCGCCACCCCCTGAAGCGGCATTGAAAAGAACCATCAAATTTACGGTTGCCAAAATTGTAGACGATAATATAGCCACAGAAGAAGTACAGCCGCTCATCGATGAAATATTAACAGACAAGGGAGCAGGCATATCTATTGTAACACAAGAAGGCGTACCGGGCGGCACAGAAGAACCTATTGCTTTTGAAAATCCTTCTCCCGGAGAACCATTTTCCAGTGGAGTAGTAGAACAGGAATCTGTATTTCCGGATCCTGGAGGTTTGATGAAATGGATTTCTAAAGAATTGAAATATCCGGCAGCGGCTATAGAAATGGATATTTCAGGAAAAGTAATTATGCAATTTACTATTGGAACAAACGGAGCAGTAAAAGACATCATTGTCTTGAGAAGCGCGCACCCGTTACTGGACAAAGAAGCCATACGGCTATTATCCAAAATGCCCAAATGGATTCCCGGAAAGCATCAAGGTAAAGAAGTCCCCGTGCGCTATGTAATACCGATTATTTTTCGACTGCAAAAATAAAATTTGTAGATAAAAAATATTGTTTTATATTTGCGCTGTTAATACGTTTCTTTGACATTTTGGAATGATATATTAAAAAATATATCGCTTTAACTTTTATTCTGCCGATCAATCGAAATCAGGAAAAATTTCTACATAGCATGAATATAAGTAAAAGCAACTGCGCCAAGAGTGGATGTGGTTGTTATACTTATTTGCTATGTGGGTTTTCCTGAACCTCGATTGATGATAAGTACAGCTCCTATTCCACTCTTAGTTTTTTTAGCGGCATAAGGAAAAAATCTCGGTAAAAGCTGAAGGAAGGAATTGCAGAATACGTACCGTGAAACATTCTGCAATCATTGGCAGCGAATAAAAAATAGCGGCAAGGTTTTTTTTTAATGACGTGGATTTTGTTTTTTGATTACGCGGATGTAGGCGGATTACGCGAATTATAGCAGTAAAGAGGTGTTTTGTACAAAGAAAAGGTTTGTGTTTGATAGGTGCAAAACGCCTTCTGAACTGCAAATAGAACGTTGCGGCATTAAATTTTTTAGACCTTAAATTATACAATTGAACAATGAACAATGACGCTCAAGCCCCGAAGGGGCGCAACATGAATAACCCCGTGCGAAGCGCGGGGTACGAAATGCCCCCCTGCTTTTCGCGCGGTGCACTGCCGGCGCTTAGCGGAACACCCGTGCGCCGCGCGAGTGCAGGAGGGTTCATCGTGCATCCCCGGGCTGCGTTCCGCGGAGCCTGCCCCGAGCGTAGCGTGGGGGCTGCACTTGCCCGGGG
>JAIROQ010000053.1 GCA_031257455.1 Prevotellaceae bacterium
CGAAACCGTACTTTGCACCGGATTCATACTCCAAGATACTTACTGGTTTACTTGCGTGACGACCGCCCCCAAGTTATTCTTTTTTTTCATTTCTTCAAAAGGAAATGCTAACTTTGCAGAAAACACAATGAGTTATGAGTTATGAGTTGGCTGACGCGCCAGCAATCAGAAATTAGAAATCAAAAATTAGAAATATGAAAAAAATACTTATTATAATTGGTTGCGCTGCCGGCTGGATGGCAGGCCATGCACAGGGGATGGACAGTACAGCCAAACCGGCAAACCGGATAGCCGGAAGCAGTATTTTCGGCGACTATACGCTGTCGCTGGGCGTGCAAATCGGCACGGATATCGGCGGGGCTGTCCCCTATCCGCTGCGCTACGTGCCGGACGCTATCAATGCTTACCCGCATGTGAACGCTTCGCTGGGCGCAAAATGCGGTTTCCCGCTCTATGAGCGTTTCTCGCTCGGGCTGGAATGTACCTATAAGCGCGTGGACATGGACGCCGATGCAAGGGTGGAAAACCAAAAGTTCGATGACGGCGATATGCTGCAATATTTCTCCGGCACAGCCGAAATGCACATGTCGTTCACGATGATTGAAACGCCGCTCTACCTCAAATACCGCTTCAACCGCAGCCACAAGGTGCTGCTCGGGGGATACTATGCCTATATATTATCGCCGAAATTTGAAACCATCGCCCGACAGGGCTACATCGGAGACGAACCCGACCTCGTGGGGTCGCCCGTAACGCCGGACGCCCCGCAAAACATGAATTTCTCCTCCTCGCTCGGACGGTGGGACGCCGGGATATTAGCCGGCTATGAGTTGCAAATCTTCTCCCGCCTGCAGGCCGGACTGCGCCTCTTAGTAGGATGCAAGGATATTTTCAAACGCGGCAACCGCTATTTCGATTACAAAATGCTCCACATGCGCGGCGCAATCGTGATTAGCTACAATATTTTTGACATAAAACTTTGAGTTAAGAGGTATGAGGTATGAGTTGGCTGGCGCGCCAAGAGTTAAGAACTAAGAGTTAAGAGTTAAGAGTTGGCTGGCGCGTCAGAAATAAGAAATCAGAAATAAGAAATCAGAAATCAGAAATCAGAAATGCTACAATTATCGTTTGAAAGCCCGCTGGTAATGGGGATTGTGAATGTTACGCCCGATTCGTTTTATGTGCAAAGCCGCTGTACGACTGAGGCGGCGCTCATAGAACGTGTGCAGCAACTCGCCGGGGACGGCGCCGGCTGTATCGATGTGGGCGGCTGCTCTACGCGTCCCGGCTTCCCGGTAGCAACGGAAGCAGAGGAATACCAACGGCTGGCGTATGCCTTGAAAATTATCCGTACCCATTTCCCCACCCTGCCGCTGTCGGTAGATACCTTCCGCGCCGGCATCGTACAACGGCTCTACGAGCAATATGGCGCGTTCATCGTCAATGATATTTCCGCCGGCGAGGACGACTCCGCTATGATTGCTACTGTGGCGCGGCTGCAACTGCCCTATATTGCCATGCACAAGCGCGGCAACCCGCAAACCATGCAACACCTCACGGAATATACGGATGTGGTGGCAGACGTAAAAGCCTGTTTACAACAGAAACTGGCGGAACTGCATGCACAGGGCGTCTCACAGGTAATCATCGACCCGGGCTTCGGTTTCGCCAAAACGGTGGAACAAAACTATGCCCTGCTGCGCAACCTGCGGGAATTTACGACCCTCGATGCACCGCTGTTAGCCGGTCTTTCGCGCAAAAGCCTGCTCTGGAAACCGCTCCAAAGCACGCCCGAAGAGATGCTGTGCGCTACCTCCGCCGTGCATTTGTATGCCTTGCTGCATGGCGCTAATATTCTCCGCGTGCATGATGTAAAAGAAGCACGGCAAATGATTGTATTAAGCCGGCTTCTTTCAGTTGAAAGTGGAAAGTGGAAAATGGCGACAAGCGCATTGTTTAAAGTTTAAAGTTTAAGGTTTAAAGTTGGCTGACGCGTCAGCTATTCAAAATTCAAAACTCAAAGGCGTAAGCCAAATCTGTAAATCTGTAAATCCGTAAATCTGTAAATCTTGAAATCCCCCAATACATCAATGCAAAGAAATCCGTATGTGCGATTGACCATTGCATTCTTTGCAGGTATTATATGGCAATCGTCTTCATGGGGATTTGGATTTCCTGCGCTGTTTATTGCAGTGGGTGCGGTGGCGGTTTATCTGCTATTGCCGGCAATTCCTTATTTCCGCCGGTATGCCTGCCAATGGGTAACCGGCGGCGTGGGGCTGGCCGCCCTGTTTTTCTCCGGCGCGGCTATCCTGCAAGGACAGGCTACCGGCACATCATTGCCGCTTGACGAACCGCTGTGGTTGCAAGCCGAAATATGCGACAACCCGGTAATGAACGAACGTTACGCCAAAGTGCAGGCGACCGTCAGGAAATACATGACCGCCGGCGATACCGCCGAAGCAAATGAAAAAGTCATTTTATACCTTGCTGCCGACTATTCGCAACCCGCGCCTGTAGCGGGCGCGATGCTTTACGTACAAACCAGCCTGTCGCTCATTCCGCCGCCCGGCAATCCCGATGAGTTCGACTATCGCTCGTATCTGGCGCGGCGGAAGATATTCGTTTCCGCTTTTGTCCCGCAGGGGCGGTATGTCATCGACTCCTGCCTGCCGTTTTGGAAAACGTGGCAATACCTGCCTGCCCGATGGCAGCGGCGGGGACTGGAAATCTTTGCCGACAGTCCCGCCGGCGGGAAAGAATATGCGGTGCTGGCGGCGCTCACGCTGGGCAACAAACAATGGATTGATGAGGACTTGCGGACGTCGTATGCCTCCGCCGGCGCTATGCACATCCTCGCCGTATCGGGCTTGCATGTGGGGATTATCATGGTTGTACTCAACTTCCTTTTTTCTTTCCTGAATAAAAGGAAGCAGGGAATGGTTGTCAAAAATCTGCTCATCATCGTTTGTTTGTGGCTCTATGCCGCCATCGTGGGCTTTTCGCCGTCTGTAACGCGCGCCACCGTGATGTTTTCATTCGTACTGGCAGGCCGGACTTTCCGCCGCTCGTTAAGCGTTTATAATTCTTTGGCGGCATCGGCATTTTTCATTGCCTGTTTCAACCCGCAGGTGATTTTTGACGCCGGCTTCCAGCTTTCTTACTGCGCGGTGTTGAGTATTGTGTATTTCCAACCGTATATGGCCCGTTTGATTTATGTACCCAATAAATTCCTGAACGGCGTCTGGCAACTGGCCACAGTGTCTACGGCTGCACAAATCGGCACATTGCCGGTGTCGTTGATGAATTTTCATATATTTCCCAATTATTTCCTGCTGACCAATATTTGCGTCATCTCCCTGACGGGTTTGATTGTTTACAGCGGCGTGGCATTTCTGGCGCTCCATCAAATCCCGGTCGTCTCTACGCTCATCGGGCATATATTGAATGGCCTGCTCCGGCTGCTCAATGCCATTGTCGGTTTTGTGGAAGCCCTCCCCTTTTCCGTTACCGGAAATATTTATATCGACCGGTGGCAAATGTACCTGCTGGCGGGTATTATTTTATTCGTCGCCGGCTATATCGCCCGGCCAACGCGGCGCCGGTTGTGGCTTGCCGCCGGCTGCCTGGTTGGTATTGCCGGCATTCATTCGTGGCAAACGATGCAACAAAACAAACAAAAAATGATGATAGTGTACAAAGTGAAAAATGCGTCATACATGACATTTATAGACGGGAAGAAGTGTGTCGCGCTGCGTAACGGGGCGCATTTTTCCGAAAACTTTTCATACTGTACCGGAAATTTTTTAATCAAACACGGACTTGCTGCACGCGAACAAACGTTTGACATCCGCATTGCCCGAAGCGATACGATTATCGACAATGTTTGCTGCTACAATGGATTTATTGTCTTTGAAAATAAACTGTACAAAATTCTGGAAAACGAAACGCCCGACCGGTCTTTGCCCGCAATAGACACCGATTACCTGATAGTAACCGGCGAAGCGCGCATGAAGCCCGAACCGGTATTACGCCGTTATGCGCCGAAGCAACTCATCGTAGATGCATCCGTACCTTTATACCGCGCAGGGCAATGGCAGAAAGCAGCCGAAGCGCAAGACATAAATGTTTACAACGTGCGGGAAAAAGGAGCTTTTGTTTTAAGAATGGAAAATTAGGGGAGATTTACAGATTTAGCTATTGACTATTTAATTATTGACTATTTAATTATTGACTATTTAATTATTGACTATTGACTATTTTGGCTTACGCCACTAACCATTAACCATTAACCATTAACCATTAACCATTAACCATTAATTTGCGCTTGTCGCAACTCATAATTCATAACTCATAACTCATAACTCATAACTAAATTATGACTACAAAAGAACGATATGAAAAAATTCTGGCATGGTTTGCCGGGAACATGCCCGTAGCGGAATCGGAGCTGCATTACCGGAATCCCTACGAATTGATTGTGGCGGTTATTCTTTCGGCGCAGTGTACCGACAAGCGCGTGAATATGGTTACGCCGGCATTCTACAAGCGTTTCCCGACTCCCCAAAAATTGGCCGGCGCAAGCATTGAAGAGATTTATACGCTTATTCGCAGCATCTCCTATCCCAACAACAAAGCCCGTCACCTGAAAGGCATGGCAGAGATGCTGGTCGATACATTTCATTCCACCGTGCCTTCGGAAGTGGAGGAATTGCAGCGGTTACCCGGCGTTGGCCGGAAAACCGCCAATGTGATTGCCTCGGTCATCTACAACCGGCCGGTGATTGCGGTGGATACGCATGTCTTCCGCGTAGCCAACCGCACCGGCCTGGCCAATGCCGCTACGCCGCTCGAAACCGAAAAACAATTGACGCGCCACATACCCGCCTCCCTGCGCCCCATCGCGCATCACTGGCTGATTTTACACGGCCGCTATGTATGCACTGCCCGGCAACCGAAATGCAATGATTGCGGAATAAGAAATTATTGTGTATCGGGGAAAATTAAGAATTAGGAATTGGAGTGACCATTTACGGATTTAGCTATTGACTATTTTGGCTGACGCCACTGCGCTTGTCGCGACTTACGACTTATGACTTACAACTTACGACACAACAACGCCGTCATTTCGACCGGAGCGCACGAGGGACGAGTGCGCGGAGTGGAGAAATCCCCTACCCAATGCAAGCCGTTTGGGAAGGACAGTGGGGCATCGCAGGAGATTCCTCGACTTCGCTACGCTTCGCTCGGAATGACGGGAGAGTGGAGAGTGGAGAGTGGAGAGTGGAGAGTTGGCTGGCGCGTCAGCAACCTTAAACCTTAAACTTTAAATTAAAAAAATGCGAACCTTATTTTCACCTTATTTAAAAAACAAAACAACCTTAGTCGCCACAATGATATATCCTATCCATAACCTTATTACCTTATTATCTTATTCCATATTTAATAAGGTAATAAGGTTTTAAAGATGCATCCCTCCCGGACGCCGGCAAATGCTGATTCGCATGACTTACGACTAAAAGCCATTTTCAACTTTCCACTCTCCATTTTCAACTAAAAAGCCCCGAAGGG
>JAIROQ010000086.1 GCA_031257455.1 Prevotellaceae bacterium
CGCCTCTTCGTCCGGGGGTACAAAGTAAGGATTTTCTTTGACTACTAATACAACCCTGCGATTTTTGGCGTGTTCTTCTTCCGTGCAGGGATTTTCCGCCGAACATTCCTTTAACATCAGGTTGTCGCCATAGCCAATGTCACGCAACCGCGCTATATCAACGCCTTTTTCTACCAAATATTTCCTGACTGCCTGCGCACGCTTCAGCGACAAGGTATCGTTTTCCTCTTTCGTACCCTCGTCCGCATCGGCATGGCCTTCTATCAACAGCATGTAAGTAGGTTCCATTTCCAGGATTTCAATAACCTTATCGAGGACGGATTCAAATACCGGTTGTAATTCATGAGCGCCTTTTTCATACTCGAAAGGCATGAAGCCAACAGCCAAATGTTGTGCCGAAGCGCTGAAAAGGGCGGCAGCACAGGCAAGGAATAAAAAAAATCTTTTCATTGTGATAAATTTAAAGTTAAACTTAACTGCCGAAATTGTCGAACATAATCATTTCCGGCGGTACGCCAAGTTTGTCGAGCAATCCGGTAACGGCGTCCGTCATCATCGGCGGGCCGCAAAGGTAATATTCTATATCTTCGGGGGCGTCATTATCTTTCAGGTACAGGTCGTAAAGCGACTGGTGGATAAAGCCGGCAGGGCCTGTCCAGTTATCTTCCGGTTTAGGTTCGGAAAGGGCGATGGTGAATTTGAAATTCGGAAATTCTTTTTCAATAGCCCGGAAATCGTCTTCATAGAAGATTTCGCGCCGCGAGCGCGCGCCGTACCAAAACGATACTTTACGCTTTGTTTTCAAGGTATGGAACAGATGAAAAATATGCGAACGCATGGGCGCCATGCCTGCGCCGCCGCCGACAAAAATCATTTCATTAGCCGTATCGCGCAGGAAAAATTCGCCGTAGGGTCCGGCAATCCACAGCTTGTCGCCCGGTTTTCGCGCATACATATAAGACGAGCATACGCCCGGATTGACATTGGCAAAAGCGCCTTTTGCCCTGTCCCAGGGCGGGGTGGCAATGCGGATGTTCAGCATAATAATGTTGCCTTCTGCCGGGTAATTCGCCATGGAATAGGCGCGGAAAGTGGGTTCCGGGTTTTTCATTTTCAAATCCCACAACTTCATATTATCCCAGTCTGCCTGAAATTCCGGCGCTATCTGCATATCGCGAAAATTAACTTCGCACTTCGGCACATCTATCTGGATATACCCGCCCGAGCGGAAGTTCAGGGTTTCGCCGGGTGGCAGTTTCAGGACAAATTCTCTAATAAACGTAGCTACATTGCGGTTACTGATTACTTCACATTCCCATTTTTTTATTCCCAAAATTTCTTCGGGAATGTGCAGTTGCATATCTTCTCGTACCTTTACCTGACAGCCTAACCGCCATTTTTCCTGTTGTTGTTTGCGTGTAAGGAAACCTGTTTCCGTAGGGAGGATTTCGCCGCCGCCGCCCGGTACACGGCATTTGCAGAGGCCGCACGTACCGCCGCCGCCACATGCCGAAGGCAGGAAAATATTATTGTCGCCCAGTGTGGCCAATAACGACATACCCGGCGATACGGATATTGTTTTTTCTTCGTTAATGGTTAAGGTAACATTGCCCTGCGGGGTGAATTTCGCTTTCACGTACAACAATACCGATACCAATAGCAATACAATCACTAAAAAGATGACTAATGCCGCTGCCAATACGCCTATATTCATTGGTGTTTAAAATTTATAGTTCTACAATTTAATTCCCATAAAACTCATAAATGCGATACCCATCAGGCCGGTCAGGATAAACGTGACGCCCACGCCGCGCAAGGGAGCCGGCACATTGGAGTAACTTAATTTTTCGCGGATAGCCGCAATGCCGACAATAGCCAGACACCAACCGACGCCGGAGCCTAAGGCAAAAGCGGTGGCTTCGCCCAAGCCGGCATATTCGCGCTCCTGCATAAACAGCGAGCCGCCCATGATGGCGCAGTTCACCGCAATGAGCGGAAGGAAAATCCCCAACTGGTTGTATAAGCCCGGCGCAATCTTTTCTATCACCATTTCCAGTATCTGCACGATAGAGGCAATGACTGCAATGAAAATAATGAAGCTCAAAAAGCTTAAATCCATGCCGGCTAACTCGGGGCTAATCCACGCAAGGCTTCCGGGCGTCAGGAGGTAAGTATTCAATAAATAATTTATCGGCAATGTAACCACCTGCACGAAGATAACAGCCATCCCCAAGCCCATGGCGGTCTTCACATTTTTCGACACGGCAATGTAGGAACACATGCCGAGGAAAAATGCAAATATCATGTTATCTACAAAAATGGATTTTATAAATATGTTAATAATGTTTTCCATGATTTGTTGAGTTGTTGAGTTGTTGAACTGTTGAACTGTTGAGTTGTTGAATTGTTTATTTGTTTATTTGTTGAGTTGTTGAGTTGTTGAGTTGTTTAACTGTTGAGTTGTTGATTGAACGCTGGTGTCAGCCAATAAACAGTTCAACAGTTCAACAACTCAACAAATAAGCAAATCAACAAATCATAATTCATAATTTATAAAAACTCCGCTGTACCCAAATAATGAGGCCTACGATTATTAGCGCGGCCGGCGGCAATATCATCAGGCCGTTGTTTTCATAAAAACCGCCGTTCGCAATGTACCAGCTTTCGGGAATGATTTGATAGCCCAACAGCGTGCCGGAGCCAAATAATTCACGGAAGAAAGCAACGATTACTAAAATCATGCCGTAGCCAAGCCCGTTACCGATGCCGTCAATCAGCGAAAGCCAGGGTTTGTTGGCTAAGGCGAATGCTTCTATGCGTCCCATGATAATGCAATTGGTGATAATAAGCCCGACAAAAATAGATAACTGTTTGCTGGCATTGTAGGCGTAAGCACGCAATACCTGGTCAACAATAATAACCAATGTCGCTACTACGACCAACTGCACGATAATACGTATGCGCGGCGAAATGGTCGTACGCAATGACGACACAATAAGACTTGCAAAACCGGTCACTATCGTTACCGCCAAGCCCATCACCAATGCGGCCTCCAACTGCACCGTTACCGCCAGCGCCGAACAAACGCCCAGTATCAAAACGGTTATCGGATTATTTTTACCTATCGGGGCGGTAAATAACTTCCAAAAAAGTCTTTCAGTATTCATTGTTTATTTGTTGAGTTGTTGAGTTGTTGAGTTGTTGAACTGTTGAACTGTTGAACTGTTGAATTGTTGATTTGTTTAGTGGCGTCAGCTAAATCTGTAAATCCGTAAATCTGTAAATCCTTTTGGCGCAAGCCCAATTAGTCACATTAGCACATCATCACATCATCACATTATCACATTATCACATTATCACATTATCACATCATCACATCATCACATCATCACATTATCACATCATCACATCATCACATTAAAAAAAGGTTTGTATTCGGTTAAACAATTTTTCAGCATCTCTTCCACGCCGCGACTGGTAATAGTTCCGCCGGAGATAGCATTTACTCCGTGACGGTCGCCGGCAGGCGCGCCGCCTTTTACAATGCGGATAGAAGTGAACTGCCCGTTTTTGAAAAGTTGTTTGCCTTCAAATTGATTGAAAAACGCCGGGAAAGCAATCTCCGCGCCCAAACCGGGCGTTTCGCCCTTGTGGTCAAAAATCGCGCCGTATATCGTATTGAAGTCGCCGTCCAGCGACAGGTAGCCCCAAATCGCGCCCCACAAGCCCAAGCCATATACCGGCACAATATATTTCAAAGCGCCGTCATCATTCCGGCACACAAATACCGGCAAGGACAATTTACTCCGAAGCCCGGCCTTCTCTTCATCGGTAACGCCGGAAGCATTAATTTCCCTGATAATATCGTACTGCGTTTTCATGTTCATTGCAAACGCGTCTCCTTCTTTTTTGTTGCCGGCGGCGTCCACGAGGTATTCTTCTACAATGTACCGGCTGTACAGTTCTTCGATGTACGCACTTCTGTCGGACACGGTGTCCAGCCCTCCCGCCTTATGAACCGACAGCAGGATGTTTTGCTTTTTTTCGACTTCAATATTTTTTTGCTGCCGGCTTTTTAGTCCGGTTGCCGTCAAAGATAACGCCGTAGCGACTACCACTACAAGTATTGTAGCATAAAGGAAAGTGTAGGTATTGCTGTTTTTATTCATTGCGTCAAATTCTTTATGTGATTATTGCTCCGCCTTGCGCAATCCCCTTTTCATGCGCCTGCGAATATTCGCCGCCACGACATAATGGTCAATCAGCGGGGCAAAGGCATTCATAAATAAAATAGCCAACATCATGCCTTCGGGATAGCCCTGATTGAACACGCGAATAAGCACGGTGAACGTACCGGTTAAAAATCCGTAAATCCATTTTCCGGTGGCGGTTTGCGCACCGGTTACCGGGTCGGTCGCCATGAATACCGTACCGAAAGCAAAGCCGCCCATCAATAAATGGTAGAATGGCGAAAGGGACATATAAGGATTACCGCCGACAATATTCAGCATAAAACCGGTGGCCAGTGCGCCGCACACGCATGACAACATAATTTTCCAACTTGCCACGCCGGTATAAATCAATATGAGCGCGCCTGTCAGGATGGCTAAAGTGGACGTTTCGCCAACAGAGCCGGGAATAAACCCGAAAAACATATCGTATGCCGAAGGCAGTTTATCCATTTCGCCGGCGGCCGCGTGCGCCAAAGGAGTAGCGCCGGTAACCGCGTCAATAGCCGGTGCATCTTTCATGCCGGCAACCCATACCGTGCCGCCAGACATGTGCGATGGATAAGCAAAAAAGATGAAAGCCCGCGCCAACAGGGCAGGATTAAAGATATTCATCCCCGTGCCGCCAAACACTTCCTTGCCGATGATAACCGCAAAAGCAGTGGCCAATCCGACCATCCACAGGGGACAATCGACCGGCATTATCAACGGTATCAACATACCGGTTACCAAAAAACCTTCATTGACTTCGTGCTTGCGGATTTGCGCCGCCGCAAATTCAATGCCCAGCCCGACTGCATACGATACTACTATTATTGGAAGTACTTTCAAAAAGCCGAAAGTAAACATTTCCCAACCGGTCATTGCCTCGCCGAATGCCAGATGACGCTGATAGCCGATATTCCACATACCGAACAGGAGCGCAGGAAGCAACGCCACTATCACAATGGTCATCGTGCGTTTCAAATCATTGCTGTCATGGATATGCACGCCGGATTTGGAAGTAGTGTTCGGTACAAAGACAAAGCTCTCGAACGCCTCAAATGTCGAATGCAGGAAACCGAACTTTCCACCCCTTTCAAACGCAGGCTTTATCTTATCTATTATATTCCGCAAAAATTTCATTTAGTTGTTGAATTGTTGATTTGTTTAGTTGTTGATTACGCTCCGGCGTCAGCACTTTTAACTTTTAACTTTTAACTCTTAACTTTTAACTCTTAACTTTTAACTCTTAACTCCTCATAGATTTCCCCGATACCTTTCCGTAAAATTTGTTGTACGGGTATTTTGGAAGTGCACACAAACTCGCACAGGGCAAGGTCTTCCTCCAATACTTCATAGATGCCCAACTGCTCCATTTTATCAATATCGGAAGCTAAAATAGCTTTAAGCAAATAGACCGGATAAATATCCATCGGCAGTACTTTTTCATATTCGCCATTGACGACAAAGGCACGCACGCCGCCATTGATATTGGTATCTAACGTATATTCTTTTCTTGGGAATATCCACGACAGGGAACTGCGCGAAACGCTGTAGCGATGCAACCGCAAAGGATTGAGCCACCCGAGAAATTCATATTTATCCCCTTCGGGAAGCACTGTCAGCAGGTTGTCATAAAAACCTAAATAGCCGTCAGCGCCGATATTTGCGCCGGTAAGCGCATTACCGCTAATGTAGCGGGGATGGTTTGTTTTGATAATATGTTCGTCCACGCACGATACTGCGGCGCCGGCAATCATGCGGTAATAGCGGGGTTTCTTCACTTCGGAGCCGACCAATGCGATTACTTTCGACACATCGTAAGTACCCTTTAAAAACAAACGTCCCAACGAAACAACATGCTGCGGGTCGATAGTCCAGACCTTTTCCCCTTTATTCAGCGGGCTGATGTGGTAAATCTGCACGCCCACATTGCCGGCGGGATGCGGCCCGATGAACGTATTCTTCTCCACGCCTTTTGTCTTGCGGAAAATGCTGATAGCCGCCAACTGGTCGTTCAGGCCGAGATAGATTTTATCGCACAGTCTGCGCAACACGTCAATGCCCTTTTGAAACGCCTCGCCCTCGCCGGTCAGCACATAATCAATGTCGGGAGCCAGCGGCGCTGTGTCGAAGCCGGAAATAAAAATCGCTTTCGGCCGGTCGCCGGGATGGGCGACTACGCCAAAGGGGCGCTGCTTGAGGAAAGGCCATACGCCGCTTTCCAGCATCAGCGACACGACTTGCTCGCGGCTGCAAACCGCCAAATCAACTACCGGATGTACCAAATATTGCTGTTCATCCGCAGGCGTTACCACCACTCCGAGTAGCCGGCGTTTATCGCCGCGCACAATCGCCGTTACGACACCGCTCACCGGCGATACATAACGCACTTCGGAAAAATATTTGTCCACAAATAAAGGCGAACCGGCCAATACCGCATCGCCTTCGCGCACGACTAATTTTGGAATCAGGTGTGGAAAATCAACCGGTTTCACAGCATAACCCGTTACTTTCGCCGTTTTGGAAAGTACTTTTTCCGCTTTCCCTTTCAGCGATATATCAAGTCCCCGGCGGATTTGTATAACTTTTGACATAGTGTTCCTGTATAATTTCGTGTACAAATTTACATGAAAAATTTGGATTTTGATGTACAAACAGGAAATTATTACCTATAAATATATGAAATTAAGTTTGTATCTTCGCACTTTCAAATCTAAACGAAATACAATGCCAACAGTGACCAATGACTTGAAGAAAACCGCCGACCGGCTGGCGCAGGAAAATGTGCCGGAATATAAATTCATACCGCGCCCGGAATGCCTGCTGCCGGATATCGGCAGTATCGGGGAGTTGATGAATACGGCAAAGGGCCTACTCTTTCCGGGCTTTTTCAGCGAGGCAAACGGCAACGATATGGAACGGTTGTTTTCCTTACTTAACGAACAAATAAGCCGGGCGCTTTGCTGTTTCGACCGGCAAGGCAATACGGGAAAAAATGCGCCGGAACTGGCGCTGACATTTATCGGCCAACTGCCGGAAATAAAACGGATGCTGGCTACGGACATCAAGGCGGTGCATGACTGCGACCCGGCGGCTACCAGTTATAATGAAGTACTGTTCTGCTATCCCGCCATTCAGGCGATGACGCATTACCGCATAGCGCATGAACTGTTGTTGATGAAAATACCGGTATTGCCGCGTATCATCACGGAACTGGCGCACTCCGCCACCGGTATTGACATTCATCCGGGCGCGGAAATCGGGGAATATTTCAGTATTGACCACGGCACCGGCGTAGTCATCGGCGAGACTTGCATTATCGGCAATCACGTACGGCTTTATCAGGGCGTAACGCTCGGCGCAAAGGGTTTTACGCTGGACAATGATGGTTTGCCGGTGAATGTACCGCGTCATCCCATCATCGAAGACAATGTAATTATTTATTCCAATTCCACTATTCTGGGGCGTATCACCATCGGGCATGATTCCGTCATCGGGGGGAACATTTGGCAAGTGTACAGCGTGCCGCCATACTCGCGCATCATTCAACGGAAAGCCACCACCGCCTTCACAGACGGGCTGGGGATATAACGCACGTTCACGTTTTGTTTGTCGGGCAAGTTTTCGTACATTTGTAGAAACATAGCAAAATGAAAAATAAAATAGTAAGAATATACTTGGATAATTGTTGTTTTAACCGTCCTTTTGATGAGCAAAGTCAATTAAAGATTAAGTTGGAAACAGAGGCCAAATTATTTATACAGCAAGGTATATTAATGGGGAAATATGAATTGGTGTGGTCTTATATTTTAGAATTTGAGAATAATCAAAATCCTTATGAAGACAGGCGAGCGGCTATCCATGAATGGAAAAATATTGCCGTAGTACATTGTATAGAAAATGACGCAATCATAAACTTTGCAGAAAGCCTGCATGAAATAAATATAAAAACAAAAGATGCATTACATATTGCATGTAGCGTTTATTCGAATGTCGATTATTTAATAACTACCGACAGAAAATTATACACTACAAAATTAAAAGAGGTTAAGATAGTAAATCCACTAACATTTTTAAATGAGGAGGACTAAATTATGAATACAGAAATGGCATTACGCAAGAAAGGAATGAAGACATTGATTAGTAATTTAGGAAAAGTAGAGGCGGAAAAATTTATCAGCCTTATTATCCGCGAGCCGTTCGACTATACGGAATGGCAACAAAACTTATTCAGCGATTTTTCGGTAAAAGAATTGAGCAATCTGGCAATGAAAGAATACAAAACCGGCGCTCCCGAAACCAGCCCCTCTACGAAAGACTGACTTGCCTGCTAAAAATCCCCCCATTCCGTTACGGGCAGTTGCGACAATGCTTTTTCGGCTTGCTCGTTGTTGAGCGCTTTACCATGCCATTCATGCGTGCCTTGCATGAAATCCACCCCATAACCCATTTCCGTTTTCGAGAGGATGATTACGGGCTTTCCTTTGCCGGTGGCGACTTTGGCAAGGCCTAATACGCGGACGACATCGGTCATGTCATTACCTTGCATCAGGAGCGTTTCCCACCCGAAGGCGCGCCATTTCTCGCAAAGGTCGCCGGTGTCGAGGACTTTGCCGACCGGCCCGTCAATTTGCTGCCCGTTCCAGTCCACGACAGCAATCAGGTTATCAATTTTGCGGGCGGCGGCAAACATAGTCGCTTCCCAGATTTGCCCTTCTTCTATTTCGCCATCGCCAAGCAGCGTATATACGAGGTGCGGGTCGTTATTCAATTTCTTTGCCAATGCTGCGCCGCAAGCCACCGAAAGCCCCTGCCCCAAAGAGCCGGTAGCCACATGCACGCCGGGGACTTTCCATTCGGACGAAGGATGCCCCTGCAACGGCGAACCAAGCCGGCGGAAAGAACTTAATTGCTTCACGTCAATATAGCCGGCGCGGGCAAGCACGCTGTAAAATACCGGCGACACATGCCCGATAGAAAGGAAAAACATATCATGCCCCTGTCCATCGAGCCGCCAGGTAGCGGGCGACTGCTGCAGGGCGTGGAAATAGAGCGCCGTCAGCAGGTCGGCATTGCCGAGCGAGCCGCCGGGATGTCCCGAACCGGCGAGGTTCACCATACGGATAATATCGCGGCGAACTTGTGTCGCCATTGTTTGCAGGGTAGTAATAGATGTTGTCATAGCTACGTTCGTTTTCTCGCAAAGATACAAAAAAGTTATGAGTGAGGTATTCGGCCACCGTATCCGATGGAATGTTCAGCCTCGGAGCTCGGGATGCCACATTCGACATCAGCGTTCCCTGCCATCCATCGAAGATGGCATCGGGACCGGGTATGAGCTTTTGGTTCATTTCCTTTCTCCTTTTGTTAAATTATTAATACTGTTATTTTTAAACGCTCATCAGAGCGCTGTACAGCCGCGTCCCAAAGTTTCAGATTACAATCTGAAGGTTTTAGATTACAATCTGAAGGTTTCCGATTGCAATCGGAAGATTTCCGATTACAATCTGAAGGTTTCGGATTACAATCTGAAGGTCTCAGATTGCAATCTGAAGGTTTCGGATTACAATCTGAAAGTCTCGGATTACAATCTGAAAGTCTCGGATTGCAATCTGAAAGTCTCGGATTACAATCTGAAAGTCTCAGATTACAATCTGAAAGTCTCAGATTACAATCTGAAAGTTTGGGACGGTGGGTCGATACGATGGGAAGATATTCCCAAATGGGGGGGCGCCCATACGACATTTGCGTACAGCCGCCCGGCAGGCTCGGAAACCTGCGCTGCGCGATTGGCGCACTGTTCATTATTTTTACTTCATAAGCCACTTATTTTATGTTATTATTTCTGATTTCTGATTTCTAATTTCTGATTGGCGGGCGCCAGCCCAATCTTTAAATCTTTGAATTTTTAAATCTTTAAATTAATTAGTCACATTAGCGCAAGCCCCGAAGAGGCGCAACATGAATAACCCCGTGCAAGTGCAGCCCCGAGCTGCGTTCCGCGGAGCCTGTCCCGAGCGTAGCGTGGGGGCTGCACTTGCACGGGGTTATCCACGTTTCGCCCCTTCGGGGCTTTTTAGTTGAAAATGGAGAGTGGAAAGTTGAAAATGTTTTTTAGTCGTAAGTTGCGGCAAGCGCAAATTAACCATTAACCATTAACCATTAATTTGCGCTTGTCGCCACCCATAACTCACAACTCCTAACTCATAACTTTTTCGTACCTTTGCGGCTTTCAACAGCAGACTATGGACTATAATTTTGCCGAAATCGAGAAGAAATGGCAGGCATGGTGGGCGGAAAACCAGACATTCCGCGTGCAAACAGCGCCCGGCCGGCCGAAATTTTATGTGCTGGATATGTTCCCCTACCCTTCCGGCGCGGGTTTGCACGTGGGGCATCCGCTGGGATATATTGCATCCGATATTTATGCACGCTTCCAGCGGCTGCGCGGTTTCAATGTGTTACATCCTATGGGTTACGATGCCTACGGGCTGCCGGCAGAACAGTATGCCATCCAGACGGGGCAGCACCCCGAAGTAACGACCGCCGCCAATATCAAGCGTTATCGCCAGCAGTTGGACAAAATCGGTTTTTCATTCGACTGGAGCCGCGAGGTCAAAACCTGCGACCCTGCCTATTACAGGTGGACGCAATGGGCATTTATCCGGCTGTTCAACAGTTTTTACAGTTATGAAAAAAATAAGGCATTACCGGTAACCGGACTGGTGCAGGCATTTGAAACGTCCGGCACGGACGGCTTACAGGTAGCCTGCGGAAAAGAAGAGTCGTTCTCGGCGGATGAGTGGCGTGCGAAGAGCGAAAAGGAAAAACAGGAAACATTGATGAACTACCGCCTCGCCTACTTGGGCGATATGATGGTGAACTGGTGCGCCGCATTGGGTACGGTGCTTGCCAATGACGAAGTAGTGAACGGCGTGTCATTGCGCGGCGGCTATCCGGTAGAGCAAAAGGTCATGCGCCAATGGTGCCTGCGCGTATCGGCGTATGCCGAACGGTTGTTGAGCGGCCTTGACGCCATCGACTGGTCAGCCTCGCTGAAAGAAACGCAACGCAACTGGATTGGGAAAAGCGAAGGAGCGGAGATACGCCTCGCCATCGGTAGTGAGGGCAAGCGAGAAATTACCGTCTTCACCACCCGTCCCGACACGATTTTCGGCGTTACCTTCATGGTCTTGGCGCCCGAAAGCGAGTGGGTGGACGCGCTCGCCACCGATGCGCAAAAGGCCGAAGTGACGTGCTATGTGCAGGCCGCCAAGAAAAGAACCGAGCGCGACCGCATGTCCGACCGCACGGTTACCGGCGTTTTCAGCGGTTCGTATGCGCTGCACCCGCTTACCGGCGAGCCGCTCCCTGTATGGATTAGCGATTACGTGTTGGCCGGCTACGGCACGGGCGCAATCATGGCTGTGCCTGCGCACGACAGCCGCGATTACGCTTTCGCGAAACGGTTTGAAAAGGAACTGCGCGCGCAGTTGGGCGGCAAAGACCCGGTAGTGCCTTTGATTGAAGGCTGCGATGTATCCAGCGAAAGTTTCGATGCAAAGGAAGGGATAATGATGAATTCCCCGCAGGCAGGTTATCCGTGCGGACTTTCCTTGAACGGCCTGGACGTGCAGGAAGCCATTGCCAGAACAAAGGAATATATTGAAAAGTATGACTTGGGACGGATACGGGTAAACTACCGGCTGCGCGATGCTATCTTCAGCCGCCAGCGGTACTGGGGCGAGCCGTTCCCGGTGTATTACGACTCCTCCGGGATGCCGCAGATGTTGCCGGAAGAAGTATTGCCCCTCAAACTGCCCGAAGTGGACAAGTACCTGCCGACCGATACCGGCGAGCCGCCGCTCGGCCGCGCCGACCATTGGGCGTGGGACAGCGTCCGAAACAAAGTAGCGGCCACCGCCGACATAGATAATAAAACGGTTTTCGCCCTTGAACGAAACACGATGCCGGGCTTTGCCGGCTCGTCCGCCTACTACCTGCGCTATATGGACCCGCACAACGAAAAGGCGCTGGTGAGCAGGGAAAACAATGAATACTGGCGCAGCGTTGATTTGTATATCGGCGGCACGGAACATGCCACAGGGCATCTAATTTATTCGCGGTTCTGGAATAAATTCCTCTTCGATTTGGGTGTCGTGTGCGAAGACGAGCCGTTCAAAAAACTCATTAATCAGGGGATGATACAGGGTCGCAGCAATTTTGTGTACCGCATACGGGAAACCAATACCTTTGTTTCGCTCAATTTGAAAGACCGGTACGATGTGACGCCGCTGCATGTCGATGTAAACATGGTCAGCAATGATGCGCTGGATGTGGATAAATTCAGGGCATGGCGTCCCGAATTTGCCGATGCCGAATTTATACTGGAAGACGGGAAATACCTTTGCGGATGGGCGGTGGAGAAAATGTCGAAGTCCATGTACAATGTCGTCAATCCCGATGACATCGTAGAAAAATACGGCGCTGATACATTACGGATGTACGAAATGTTTTTAGGCCCGCTCGAACAGTCAAAGCCCTGGGATACCAACGGCATTGACGGGGTGCACCGTTTCCTGAAAAAATACTGGCGGCTGTTTTTCGAGAACGGCACATTGGCCGTGTCGGATGAACCGGCGACCCCGCAGGAATTAAAAGTACTGCACCGGTTGATAAAGAAAATACAAACCGACGTCGAAAACTTTTCGTTCAACACTTCGGTCAGCGCCTTCATGATTGGCGTCAATGAACTGACGGAACTGAAATGCCGTAAACGCGCCATCCTGCAACCCTTGACAACGCTCCTGTCGCCGTTTGCCCCGCACATTTGCGAAGAACTGTGGTCGCTGCTCGGACACGCCGGAAGCATTGCCGACTCCGTATTTCCCGAATACGAAGAAAAATATACGCTGGAAAACCGTTTCGACTATCCCGTGTCGTTCAACGGGAAATTGCGGTTCAAAAAGGCGTTGCCGCTGGGTATTTCCGCCAAAGAAATCGAAGCCGCCGTGTTGAATGACGAACAATCGACAAAATATCTGGAAGGAAAAACACCGAAAAAAGTAATTGTAGTAGAAGGGAAAATCGTAAATATAGTAGTATAACAAGTAAAAACATGGCTAAAACAAAAACCGCCTACTTCTGCCAGAATTGCGGGTTTGAATCTGCAAAATGGCTTGGACGCTGCTCTTCGTGCGGCGAGTGGAATACCTTTGTCGAAGAACTGATAAGCAAAGAACCGGCGGCAGCCCACAGTTCTTTCTCGCCGGAAAAGTCCGTAGCGCAACGGGTGGATGAAATCGCGTTCGAGCGGCAGCCGCGCCTGAATATCGAGAACGAAGAAGTAAACCGCTTGCTGGGCGGCGGGCTGGTGCTCGGCTCGCTGGTCTTGATTGGCGGCGAACCGGGCATCGGGAAATCCACATTGAGCCTGCAGCTGGCATTACATGCGCCGGCGCTGAAAACCCTTTACGTATCGGGTGAAGAAAGCGCCCAGCAGATTAAACTGCGTGCCGACCGCCTGCGCGGTGACGGAAGCAACTGCTATATCCTGAGCGAAACCAACCTCGAAAACATCTTTACGCAAGCGCAACAACTGCAACCGCAATTCATGGTGGTCGATTCCATCCAAACGCTTTTTACCAGCCGCGTGGAATCATCGGCGGGCAGCGTGTCGCAGATACGCGAATGCGCGGCGCAACTGCTGAAATTCGCCAAACAGACCGGCATCCCCGTCTTTATTATCGGGCATATCACGAAAGACGGAAGCATCGCCGGGCCAAAAGTATTGGAACATATAGTCGATGTGGTGCTGCAGTTCGAGGGGGACGGCAACCATGCCTACCGCCTGTTGCGCAGCAGCAAGAACCGCTTCGGCTCTACCGCCGAAATAGGCATCTTTGAAATGCTCGGCAGCGGACTGCGCGAAGTAAGCAACCCTTCCGAAATCCTGATTACGCAACACGACAGTGCGCTGAGCGGCGTAGCCGTAGCGGCCACCCTTGACGGCGTCCGCCCGCTGCTGATAGAAACGCAGGCATTGGTAAGCAGTGCGGCTTACGGTACGCCGCAACGCTCCGCCACCGGCTTTGACGTGCGGCGGATGAACATGCTGCTGGCGGTGCTGGAAAAACGCGCCGGTTTCAAGTTGGCCGTCAAAGACGTTTTCCTGAACATGGCCGGCGGATTGAAAGTAGTCGACCCGGCGGTGGACTTGGCGGTGGTAACGGCTATTCTCTCGTCCAATTTCGATTTGCCCGTGTCATCGCACTTTTGCTTTGCGGCGGAAGTGGGACTGAGCGGCGAAATACGTCCTGTCTCCCGCATTGACCAGCGCATTGCAGAAGCGGAAAAATTAGGCTTTGAAAAGATTTTTATTTCCCGCTACAATCAAAAGGGCTTACCAAAAACAAAAAAAATAGCATTAGTCGCCGTATCAAAAATGGATGAACTGTTGCGGGCAGTATTCCGGGATGCGAAATAAATTTGCGATACTCGATACTCGATTTGCGACAGACGCCACTGCGCCTGCCGCCATTTTCAATTTTCAACTTTCAATTTTCAACTAAGTCGTCATTTCGACCGGAGCGCACGAAGAATGAGTGCGCGGAGTGGAGAAATCTGCTCCAAAACG
>JAIROQ010000091.1 GCA_031257455.1 Prevotellaceae bacterium
CCGCGCGGGGCGGCATGTTCAAGGCGTAGGCGCACCAGTTGAATTGGGCAGGTACGCCGCTTAACGTGGCCGTAATGGTCGCGCTGCCGCTGCTGCTGGAAGTATTCAGCCAAAAACCAAGATTACCGGCAGCGGTAGCCACGCTACCGCTACCGGCAGTCTTGGTTACTGCGGTTACGGTCGCACGCGACCAGCTGCCTACCGTAGTGGCGTTTTCTACTTTGATATAGTCGGTAATCACCCAGATTTGGTTGTTGTACGGTTGCGTTGTCCACGTCACGGTGAACGAGACCTGTTTTGTGGAATAATCTACATTCTCGTTCGACACGGAAACTTGTGCGAAGCCCGCTATCGCCCAAAGCAGGAAGAGCGATAAGGCGAGGAGACGCAATTTTGTTGTTCTTGTTAATTGTTTTTTCATTGTTTTTTTATTTTTCCCCACAGATGCACACGGATTTTTTTAGCGTTTCTCTGTGGGCTGGTTTTTAATTTTTAATTCTTAATCTCTAATTGAAAAAGGCCGGATGCGGCGGGTTCGTTGTTGCCGGTGAAGTAGGTGGGGCATACGGGTCGTAACGTGTCTGCGGCGTTTTCACTGCCCACTGCCAACTGCGAACTGTCCACTGCCGACTGCCAACTGTAAACTGCCTTTGCGGCGGGCTCATCATTGCCGGTGTAGTACACGGGCGGCTCGGGTTGCGTAGCAATAGCGGCGATGCTTATTGCCATTGCGAAGAAGAAAAAGATTGTTTTCATAATTACATTTGTTTAATTGTTTAATTGTTGAACTGTTGAACTGTTGAACTGTTGAATTGTTTATTTGTTTATTTGGCGTTAGCCAACTCTTAACTCTTAGTTTTTAACTCTTAACTTCTTTGCGGTTTCGGGATTGTTTAGCACTTATAATTTTATTTCCCCAAACAAACACTCCTCAAAACAATCCCCTTACCGCAGGCTCTTTTGCTATCCTGTGTAACAGTTATTCGGTATGTTTAGTTCGGATGTGTTTGAATTGGGATAAAATGCGCAACGTGGACTAAACTTATCGTTTTAGAGGTTATAGACGACCCAAATCAAAAATAAGCAAAAGTCCACGTTTATTAGTGGTATTTTAGTTATTATTCTTTTGATTTGAGAAATTGTCTATATTTCTAAAACAGAATAAAAGTTATTCAGAATATCAAAGAGCGTTGATTATTACATATCGGGTGCAAAGGTAAACAAATTTTTTAATATGCAATACTTAGGTACGAATTAGTTGAAAATGGAGAGTGGAGAGTGGAAAATGGCGACAAGCGCAGCGGCGTAAGCAAAAATAGTCAATAGTCAATAATTAAATAGTCAATGGTTCCATCAGCTTCCGCAGCGCTTTTCCGGTGTGGGAATGGCTGTGTGTTATCAACTGTTCGGGCGTGCCTTCAAATACTATTTGGCCGCCCTTTTCGCCGCTGTCGGGACCGAGGTCGATAATCCAGTCGGCATTCTTCACCACTTCCATGTTGTGTTCGACTACGATGATTGAATGCCCTTGCGATGCTAATGATTGAAAGATGTCCATGAGTTTTTTAACATCATGGAAATGCAGGCCGGTCGTGGGTTCGTCAAAGATAAAGAACCGGGAATCCATGCCGTTGTCTTTGGTCAGGAAAGAAGCTAATTTAATCCGCTGAATCTCGCCGCCGCTTAAAGTGGCGGACGGCTGCCCCAGCTTGATATATCCCAATCCCATTTGCTGTAACGGGACAAGGCGGTTGGCTATGCCGGCGGCCGTTGCCTTGTTTGCCTTTTGGAAGAACCCGATAGCTTCATTCACGGTCATGTCCAGGACATCGGCTATACTGCGGTTTTTGTAGCGCACTTCCAGTATGTCCGGCCGGTAGCGTTTTCCGCCGCAGGCTTCGCAGACCAGTACGACATCCGCCATAAATTGCATTTCCACTTTGATGACCCCTTCGCCGAGGCAGGTTTCACAGCGTCCTTCGCCCGTATTGAAGGAAAAATGACTGGCGTTGTAGCCGTTTATTTTTGCGTAGGATTGTGCGGCAAACAATTTTCTGATTTCATCAAATGCTTTGGTATAGGTAACCGGATTGGAGCGCGTGGAGCGGCCTATCGGGCTTTGGTCAATCATTTCTACCGATTTGATAAGGTGGAAATCGCCTGCCAGGGTTTCGTGCCGGCCGGCTTTTTCACCGTTATATTGAAAGGTACGCCGTGACAGCGCCGGGTATAAGATGCCTTTTACCAGCGATGATTTTCCGCTGCCGCTTACGCCTGTTATGGCTACTATGCCGTGCAGGGGGAAGCGTACGTTGATATTTTTTAAATTATTTTCCCTTGCGCCGCGTATTTCGATATAGTTGTGCAATTGCCTGCGCCGGGCGGGTATATTGATTTTTTCTATACCGTTCAGGTAGTCCAGCGTGAGGGATTTCCCGGCTTCCGGCAGTTTGCCGCCGGAAGGCAGCGCCCCCTGGAATACTACTTTCCCGCCGTGAATGCCCGATAACGGGCCGATGTCGATGATTTCATCCGCTGCGCGAATGATTTCTTCTTCGTGTTCCACGACAATTACCGTGTTGTCCATGTCGCGGAGTTGTTTCAATACGTTTACCAGCCGTTGCGTATCGCGCGGGTGCAGTCCGATAGAAGGTTCGTCCAGGATATAGAGCGACCCCACCAGCCCGCATCCCAGCGAGGTGGCGAGGTTGATACGCTGGCTTTCGCCGCCGCTCAGGGTAGCGGAAACGCGCAGAAGCGTCAGGTAGCCCAGTCCCACGTCCAGCAGGAATTGTAACCGGTTGCGGATTTCCGATAGAATGCGTTCGGCTATTTTCTGCTCATAGTCGGTCAGCGTTAAATTTTTGAAAAATACAGCGAGGTCTTCCACCGTCATCCCCATCAGGTCAAAAATGACTTTCCCGCCCACGCGCACGTAGGTTGCTTCCTTGCGCAGGCGCGAGCCTTTGCATTCGGGGCAGATTGTTTTGCCCATATAGTGGTTCAACATCACACGGTATTGTATCTTGTTTTTTTGTTTTTCCAACATGCGGAAAAACCCTTTGATACCGCCGAAATAGATGTTGCCTTCCCACAACAATTCTTTCTGTTCCGCAGTTAATTCAGCGTAGGGTTTATGTACCGGGAATTTGAACGTTTTTGCGAGGTAAATCAGTTTCTCTTTATAGTCTTTTGTCTGCTCGCTGCGCCAGCAGGCGACCGCATTGTTGTACACCGACAGCGAATGGTCGGGAATAATCAAATCTTCGTCAATGCCGTTTATTTTGCCCAGACCCTCGCAGTGGGGACACGCGCCTAAGGGATTGTTGAAACTGAACAGGTGTTCTGTCGGCTTTTCAAACTTGATACCGTCCGCTTCAAAATTTAACGAAAATGTCTGCGCTGTCCCGCCCTGCGGTTCTTCGACAAAACAGGTCCCGTTTCCTTCGGCAAAAGCAGTTTGCACGCTGTCGGCGATGCGGCTCAATGTGTCTGCATTGTCTGTCGCCATGACGCGGTCAATCAGCAGGCGGATGGACGTATTCCTGTAACGGTCTATCTCCGGCAGCAATTTTTCAATGGTCATTATCTCTCCTGCTACTTCGAGGCGCGTAAAGCCTTCATTTTGCAGCAGGGTTAATTTCTCTACCAGTCCCATTCCTTCCGGAAAAAATAGCGGCGAAAGGATATACAGCTTTGTTCCTTCCGGTAATCCGGCAATGAAATTCACCACATCCGTTACCGTATCGTGTTTTACTTCCTTGCCTGAAACGGGCGAAAACGTACGCCCTATGCGGGCATAAAGCAATCGCAGGTAATTATATATTTCCGTAGAAGTGCCTACTGTGGAACGCGAACTGCGGGCATTTACTTTCTGCTCGATAGCGATGGCGGGCGGAATGCCGGTAATAAAATCTACATCCGGTTTGTTGATGCGTCCCATGAACTGCCGCGCATACGATGACAGGCTTTCGACATAACGCCGCTGCCCCTCTGCAAAGATGGTGTCGAATGCCAGCGTGGATTTCCCCGAACCGGACAGTCCTGTTATCACGATTAACTTATTGCGCGGGATTTTCACATCAATGTTTTTCAGGTT
>JAIROQ010000103.1 GCA_031257455.1 Prevotellaceae bacterium
GATATACTATTTACTAATGTTGTCCAATTACTTAATGTCGGCAATACCCACCCATTTGGGCATACTCCTTGCTTATTTTCTCCCCAGCCAGACGACCCGCCAAAAGCCTTATTAAATTGGTCTGATTCATAATATCGCCCACATTTTTCCGGTGTACAGCCACTTATGGATATTGCAAGTCCGGTTTGTGCAAATTTCACATTTTGCGCCAACCACCATTTATTATCCGGCATCAATACTATTCTGTAGATTTCGCTATCCCTGCTGTCTCTTATGTATGCTTGCCAGTTTCCTGCACCGCTAGTGCGTTTTTGGCACGGATAAGAAGATGTCATATATAAGTCGCTACCGGTGTAAGGACAGGCTATTACAACTAAGCTATACGAGCCTGATGATTGTTGCCATGTAGTAGTTGCACATGTATTATCACGCACTTGCCGGTAATAAGTCCATGTACCGGCCGTATTGTATTCTGCTGCCGTAAAACTGTGTCCGACACTGTTGTCAGTATAGGTATTGCTTGATGTCCCGCTTCGCACCCAACGGTACGTGACGCCACCCGAACCGCCGCTTGCCGCCGTACTGTTGGTAATAGCAGCAGGCGCTGTATTTGTACGAACAATTGTACTGCTGCTGTTGATAGCGCCTGCGGTAAGCGCCGTATAAACGATACGGGTTATAGTACCTGTTGAATTAGTATAGGCTGTGGAGCACAAGTTATCTTTTACTTGTCGAATATAACGGTAAGTCCCTGCTGTAGCAGTCGCAGGCGGCGTATACACAGCCGCTGTGGCACCGCTGACAGTAGCCGCTGTACCGTTATTATAACTTACCGTCCACTGGTAGCTATAACTATTGCTACCGGTGGGCGCGGTGGCCACAGTGGTGGCCGTCCCCGCTACATTGTTACAACTGTTATAAGTGGCAGAAGTAATAGAACCCGGCGTAAAATTATTGTTGATTATTCCGGGACAACCGGTAGCATCGGTTAATGCAGTGATGCATGTCCCCGAAAAACTGTTTACGCCCGCGCCAAGTGTCGTATTATTGACAACAAATGGATACGAGCCTTTCAGTGCATAGGTACCATTATTCATTGTCGCATTCGGCGGGTAATCGCTATCATAGGCGCACCAGTTGAATTTACCAGCAGGCGCATTGCTTAATGTGGCCGTAACGGTTGTGCCGGCGTTGGTCGTACTGTATTCTACAAAAAAGCCGCGTGCGGTTGCATTGGTGATATTACCGTTTCCACCTGTTTTAGCAGGATTGGAAATGGTCGCAGTAGAAAACGAAGCAGCAGGTATCGCATCTGCTACCGGACAGAAATCTATCCAAATCCACACGCGATTGTTATACGGCGCGGTGGGCGAGTTTGTCCATGCCACTTTGAAGGTTACTTTTTTTGTGGTATAATCCGTACTGAGCGGCGTAACCGTTACGGTGGCGCTTGCTGCCACGCTTGCAAGCATTGCGAAAAAGAAAATTTTTGTTCTCATGATTTTTTGTTTTTTAATTATTATGTTTTTGTAGCATCAGGGTTGTTTTCAAACACAAACTTTTTCTATATAAAACAACCCCTTGCTACAATTTTTTATTTGCTGCCAAATTCACTGATTCTTCTTTTCCTGTATTAAAAAGAAAAAACGTGAACTTTAATCTATCGCATCTGAGGCCCTGATATAACCCGCTATAAAAATAAATTAAAGCCACGTCATGTGGAAAGTTTATTCTTTTATAGCATGAAATTTATCAGGTTTCAGATGCAGAATTATACAAAATTTGAAAGAACGAATTAACTTTGCAAATATATCACTTTATTTTTTATTGACAAATCTTTTTTGCAAACCTTAAATCCGCAGACAAAAAAGAGAGCACATTTGTCTGGATTATATAAGTCATAATAGATAGTATTGGAGTGGTTTTTCAGAGGGAATATTGTGAGTAGAATAAATTTTCTTGGTCAATAACAGCTTCGGGAGGGTATTTTTTCAAGTCCGGACATAATTCTCCGTGCGTAAGCGCGGGGGTTCAAGGCAGTCCTCTGTTTTTCGCGCGGCGCAATGTCGGTGCATCGTGGAAAACCTGTGCGCCGCGCGAGGTACAGGGCGGGGCGTTATAGCAGTGAACAGTGAACAATGAACAGTGAACAATGTGGCGTCAGCCAACTTTAAACCTTAAACCTTAAACTTCAAACCTTAAATTTTGAAATCTTTGAGTTTTTGAAAAAAAATGCGTACTTTTGCAAACATTTTTCAGAAACAATAACTATTTTCAAATAAAAAATCAATAAATTATGTCAGAAATTAAACGAGTGTATTTTTTCGGCAATAAGACAGCCGAAGGAAACGAAAAGATGAGGGATTTGCTGGGGGGCAAGGGCGCGAACCTGGCCGGTATGAATTTGATAGGAATACCCGTGCCGCCCGGTTTTACGATTACTACGGAAGTATGTAATGAATATTTCCGCAATGGCCGCGATGAAGCCGCTATCATGGCGGCCATCCGTCCCGAAGTGGAAGCGGCCATGAAGAAAATCGAGGCGGCGGTTGAAGGCCCCCGCTTCGGCGATAACGGCAATCCGCTGCTGGTGTCGGTGCGTTCGGGCGCGCGTGCGTCAATGCCCGGCATGATGGACACGATCCTGAACCTCGGACTGAATGATGAAGCGGTGGAAACCATCGCCGCCAAAAGCAATAACCCGCGTTTTGCGTGGGACAGCTACCGGCGGTTTGTGCAGATGTACGGCGATGTCGTGCTCGGCATGAAACCCGAAAGCAAAGACGCCGAAGACCCCTTTGAAGAAATCATCGACCGCCTGAAAGCGCAAAAAGGCGTCCGCCTCGACACCGACCTTACCGCCGGAGACTTGAAGGAATTGGTGAAACTGTTCAAGGACGCCGTAAAGAAAAATACCGGCCGCGACTTCCCCGTCAATCCGTGGGAACAATTGCAGGGCGCTGTGATGGCGGTATTCAACAGCTGGATGAACGACCGGGCTATCCTTTACCGCCGGTTGAACCAGATTCCGGCCGAATGGGGCACGGCAGTGAATGTACAGGCAATGGTATTCGGCAATATGGGCAATAATTCCGCCACCGGCGTGGCCTTCACGCGCGACGCCGCTACCGGCGAAAATATATTCAACGGCGAATACCTGATTAACGCGCAGGGCGAAGACGTGGTAGCGGGCATCCGCACGCCGCAGCAAATTACGCTCGAAGGCTCGAAACGCTGGGCGACACTGGCGGGCGTCAGCGAAGACGAACGCAAAACCGCCTACCCCTCACTGGAAGAAGCCATGCCCGGAGTATATCAGGATTTATTTAATACGCAGCGCAAGCTCGAAGCGCATTACAGGGACATGCAGGATATTGAATTTACCATTCAGGACGGCAAGCTGTGGATGCTGCAAACCCGCAACGGGAAACGCACCGGCGCGGCAATGGTAAAAATCGCAATGGACATGCTCCACGAAGGCGTGATTGACGAAAAAACCGCCCTCCTGCGTTTTGAACCGAATAAACTGGACGAACTGTTGCATCCGGTATTCCAAAAGGAAGCGCTCGCAAAAGCCAAATCCATTGCCAAAGGCCTGCCGGCGTCTCCGGGCGCGGCTACGGGACAAATCGTCTTCTCCGCCGAAGATGCGGAAACATGGGTAGAAAAAGACAAACAAGCCAAAGTAATTCTGGTGCGTGTCGAAACATCGCCCGAAGACCTGAAAGGAATGAACGTAGCGCAGGGCATCCTCACCGCCCGCGGCGGAATGACCTCTCATGCTGCGGTAGTAGCCCGCGGGATGGGCAAATGCTGTGTGTCGGGCGCCGGCGCTGTAACTATTGACAACAAAAAACGTACGATGACCATCGGCGGGGCAACCTATAATGAAGGCGACTGGATTTCGCTTGACGGCTCTACCGGCACGGTCTATGAAGGCCAAATCGCCACGCAACTGCCGGAATTGAGCGGCGACTTTGAAAAAATCATGCAACTGTCCGACAAACACGCCCGCCTGCTGGTACGCACCAATGCCGACACGCCGCGCGACGCCAGACAGGCACGCGCATTCGGCGCACAGGGCATCGGCCTCTGCCGCACGGAACACATGTTCTTTGAAGGCGACAAAATACTGTCGATGCGCGAAATGATTTTAGCCAAAGACGAAGCCGGACGCCGCAAGGCGCTGGAAAAACTGTTGCCCCTGCAACGCACCGACTTTGAAGGCATCTTTGAAGCTATGGAGGGCCTGCCCGTAACCGTCCGCCTGCTCGACCCGCCCCTGCACGAGTTTGTGCCGCATGACGAAAAAGGACAAGCCGAAATGTCGGCCGTGATGGGCGTTCCCTACGAAGAAATACACGCCCGGGTAGAAGCCCTGCTGGAACAAAATCCGATGCTGGGTCTGCGCGGTTGCCGGCTGGGAAATCTCTATCCCGAAATCACCGAAATGCAAACACGCGCTATCATCGAAGCGGCATTGAACTTGAAAAAGAAAGGCGTCACAGCCGTGCCGGAAATCATGGTGCCGCTCACCGGTATCCTGTACGAATTCCTGGCGCAGCGCAAAATCATTGACGACACCGCCGCCAAAGTATTTGCCGAACGCAACGACCATATCGACTACAAAGTCGGCACGATGATAGAAATCCCTCGTGCAGCCCTCACAGCGCACCGCATTGCCGAATCGGCGGAATTTTTCTCGTTCGGCACAAACGACCTTACGCAAATGACCTTTGGCTATTCGCGCGATGACGTGGCCAAATTCCTGCCGATGTACATCGACAAAGGCATTCTGAAAAATGACCCCTTTGCCGTATTAGACCAGAAAGGCGTAGGACAGTTAGTGAATATGGCAGCAGTGAGCGGCCGTTCGGTGCGTCCCGAATTGAAACTCGGGATTTGCGGCGAACATGGCGGCGAACCCTCTTCGGTTGAGTTCTGCCACCGCATCGGACTGAACTATGTCAGCTGTTCGCCCTTCCGCGTGCCTATTGCCCGGCTGGCAGCAGCACAGGCGGCATTGCGGTAGATAAAAGAAACGGCGCGGCAGCATATTCACAGATGCTGAAATGCCGGATGAAACGAAAAACCCTGACAAAGTACCAAATTTTGTCAGGGTTTTTCGTATCCGTATTATCCCGTAACGGCGCATTATAAATGCTTAATGCCAACCTAATGCTTCTATATAGGTTACAGCCGAATTGGTGTCTATTAAAAATTTCTGTCCCATTTTTCTACAAATATACGAAAACTATTCTATTCCCGAAGTTGAAAATGTAATTAGAGGAGTGCGCTTGTCGCCATTCAAAATTCATAATTCCACATTCCATATTCAAAAAGGAAGCAGGCAACTGTATTCCATATTGCCTGCTTTTTTTTGTAGTCTCGCGCGGAGTTATAAAATGAATATAATATATTATAAATCAATGTAATTTAAAAATAATTGTATCATATAAGTATCGCATTTATAAACTTTATCAACCATGAAAGCGTCAGCTAAAAAAAATACAAATAGAAAAAGAAAGAAATTTTTTTCTTCGTTTTCTATTTGCAATATTCCCTTTTTTCTATTTGAGTAGCTAATTAGGTGCACTTATAAAATATAAATAGTTTATTTTTAATAAATTTTTATTTTCAAAAAGTTAAAAAACGTCGCTGTTTAGGTGCACTATTTTAAAATGTCGCTGATTAGGTGCACTTAAAAATGAGAATGTCGTTAATTAGGTGCGCTTAGAATGGGAATGTCGCTAATTAGGTGCGCTTAGAAT
>JAIROQ010000128.1 GCA_031257455.1 Prevotellaceae bacterium
TTGCAGGAGCAGACCCGCGCGGCACAGCTGGAAAACAGGACGGGCGTCTTCCTGCCCGGCCCCGAAGCGGATATAAATTACCTTTGGGGCAGTCCCGCCGCTACCGGCAACCGCACGGATATTGCCATCCGCCAGCGCTTCGACATTCCTGCCCTTGCCGGAATGAAAGCCCGCATTGCCCGCCGGCAAAATACCCTGCCGGAGTGGCAATACCGCATCGGCAGGCTGGCTATCCTCGCGGAGGCGAGGCGGTATTGCAATGAAATCATTTACCGCAACGCCCTGTTGAAAGAACTGTCCATTCGTATGGAACATGCCCGGACTATTGCGGACAGCTACCGCGAACGCCTCGAACGGGGGGACGCCTCGCTGCTGGAATACAATAAAGCCCTGCTGAACCTGTCTGCGGCGCAGGGCGAAATCACCCGTGCGGAAGTCGAACGCACCGCCCTGCTGGATGAACTCATGCGGATGAACGGCGGCAGGGCTATACCGCTGGACGATGACCGGTATGACGAGCAATCGCTGCCCGATGATTTTGAAGAATGGTTTGCACAGGTGGCGCAGTGGCATCCGGCGCTGGCTTATAGCCGGCAACAGGTGGCGCTCAGGAAGCAGGAAGTATCGCTGCAAAAAGCTTTGTCGCTGCCGGCATTTTCGGCCGGCTATATGAGCGAACGGACGGCAGGGCAGGAATACCGGGGCATCAGCGTGGGCATATCATTGCCCCTGTGGGAAAATAAGAATAAGGTGAAGCAGGCGAAAGCAGCCGTCAGCGCCGCCGAAGGAGCGCAGGACGACCAGCGCCGGCAGTTATACGGACAGTTACAAACGGCCTGCCGCCGCGCCGCCGGCCTGAAAGCCTTAGCCGATGATTACCGCCGCGCACTCTCCGCGCTCAATAATACCGCCCTGCTGAAGAAAGCCCTTGATGCAGGTGAAATTTCCCTCCTGGACTACCTGCTCGAACTGGGTCTCTACTACACCACCGTCAACAATGCCCTCGAAGCCGAACGCGACTACCGGCAAGCGCTGGCGGAGCTGAACAGTGAACAGTGAGCAGTGAGCAGTGAACAGTGAACAGTGAACAGTGAACAGTGAGCAGTGAACAGTGAGCAGTGAGCAGTGAGCAGTGAACAGTGAACAGTGAACAGTGAACAGTGAATAATAGGCTGACGCCGGTGCGCCGGTCGCAATTTTCAATTTTCAACTTTCAATTTTCAACTAAAAAATAACTTTTTCGTATCTTTGCAGGCGTTAAAAAGTTTACAACAATATTATGATACAAAAAATACATGCAATATGGAGCGATAAACGGTTTCGCTTCGGGTTGGTAGCTACATGTTACACGCTTTGGGTTATCTGGCTGGGCAATTATTGGTGGCTGTTCGGACTGTCTGTTATTTTCGACCTCTATATTACCAGAAAGGTGAAGTGGGCGTTCTGGAAAAAGGAATATAAACCGGGCGAAAAACGTAATAAATGGCTTGACTGGCTCGATGCTATCATTTTCGCCTTTGTGGCGGCGGCATTTTTGCGGATGTATTTTCTGGAAGCCTACATGATTCCCACGTCCTCTATGGAACGCTCGCTATTGACGGGCGATTATTTATTTGTGAGTAAAGTATCCTATGGGCCGCGCGTGCCGGAAACGCCGCTGTCGCTGCCGTTGGTGCATAATACGCTGCCCGTGTTCCACACAAAATCGTATATCGAAGGAGTGAAATGGAAATACCGCCGGTTGGCCGGTTTCGGCACGGTACAACGCAATGACGTGGTGGTATTCGGTTTTCCGCACGGCGATACCGTGCTGACAAAAGAGCCGCAGGAAGACTATTATAAACATGTCCGCGTAAACGGCAGGGAAAATGTGGTGAAAGCCTTCGGCCCGGTGATTGTACGGCCGGTGGATAAAAAAGACAATTATGTAAAACGCTGCGCCGCCATTGCCGGCGATACGCTGGAAATACGCGGAGGCAAAGCATGGATCAATGGCGAACAGCAACCGGCTATTTCCGGCATACAATATACCTATACAATACGCACGAACGGCACATCTATCAACGAACGGACACTGGACAAACTGAATATTTCATACCACGAAGACGGTTTTGACCCGATGCTGCCCGGCTACCGGCGCATGCCGCTGACCGATGAGGCGATGGAACAGATAAAGAAATTGCCCAATGTGGTGGAAACAGTACAAAATAACGATATATTCCCGCACGATTTTCCCGACTCGCCGCTCATGATTTTCCCCTTCACCGAAAACAACCAGTGGACACGTGATAATTTCGGGCCGCTATGGATTCCGAAAAGCGGCGCCACCATTACGCTCACGTTAGACAACCTGCCCTTATACCGGCGCATCATCAGCGTATATGAACAAAATACGCTGGCCGTACGGGACGGGAAAATTTATATCAACGAACAGCCGGCAGACAGTTATACCTTCAAAATGGATTACTATTTCATGATGGGCGACAATCGCCACAATTCGCTTGATTCGCGCTACTGGGGCTTTGTCCCGGAAAACCATATCGTAGGGAAACCGGCATTCATCTGGTTTTCCACCGACCGTTTCAAAAAATTCCCGATGAATATCCGCTGGGGACGGCTTTTCAATAATATCAAGTAAATGGACGGATTTACAGATGCAGCTGTAGCCGGATAATAATGCTTAATTCCTAATTCCAAATTCGTAATTCTCATGAGTGCCGGTACTATTGCAGCTATCTCGACGCCTGCGGGCAAAGGCGGGATAGCAGTGATACGTGTCAGCGGCGCGGAGGCCATTGCGGTGGTAGAAAAAATCTTTACCGCAAAACCGGCAAAACAGCTGACAGCCGTGCCGGCATACCGCCTGCTGTTCGGCGAAGTGCATGACAACGGCGAAAAAATTGATGAAGCGGTTATCGGTATTTTCCGTGCGCCGCATTCGTTTACCGGCGAAAATACGGTAGAAATATCCTGTCATGGTTCGGTCTATATCCAACAGCGGATTTTGCAGTTGCTGCTCTCGAAAGGCGCGCGCATGGCGGCGGCAGGGGAATTTACACAACGCGCCTTCCTGAACGGGAAAATGGATTTGGCGCAGGCCGAAGCAGTGGCCGACCTTATTGCGGCGGAGAGTGCGGCGGCGCACCGCGTAGCGTTGCAACAGCTGCGCGGCGGATTTTCGGAAACGTTACGGCAATTGCGCAGCCGGCTGCTGGACTTCGCAGCGCTGATAGAACTGGAACTGGATTTTGCCGAAGAAGAAGTGGAATTTGCCGACCGCGCCCAATTAACCGCCCTGCTGCAAGCATTGCAAAACGAAACCGGACGCTTATTGCAGTCGTTTGCATTAGGCAATGCTATTAAAAACGGCGTGCCGGTGGCTATCGTGGGACAGACGAATGTCGGGAAAAGTACGTTGCTCAACACCCTGCTGAGCGAAGAACGCGCAATCGTTTCGGACATTCACGGCACTACCCGCGACAGTATCGAAGAAACCATACAACTCGCCGGCATAACTTTCCGGTTCATTGATACGGCGGGGCTTCGTGCTACTTCCGAGTGCATCGAACAGCTGGGCATTGAGCGCACGTTGGGCAAAATCCGGCAGGCGGCCATTGTGCTGCTGCTCGTGGACGCCACGCGCCCCGAAACCTTCACAAGCATCGAAGACATACATGCACAGTTGACCGACACCCAACAGTTGATTGTCGCGGTAAACAAAATCGACTCCGCCGCCTGTCATGCGCCCTGCACAGCCACGCCGGTCGTGTATATTTCGGCGAAAAACAAACAAGGCGTTGTGCAATTGACGGAAATGCTGCTCGACTGCTTCCACCGCACACCGCCGGCAGCGGACGAAACTGTTATCACCAACCTGCGCCACTATGAAGCATTGCAACGCGCTCAGGAAGCCCTGCAACGCATTGAAAAAGGTTTTGCCGGCCAACTCTCCGGCGACCTCGTCGCCCAAGACCTCCGGGAAGCCCTGTACCATCTGGGAAGCATCACCGGCGAAATCACCACCGATGAAATACTGGGAAATATTTTCAGTAAGTTTTGTATCGGCAAGTAGAGAATGACAAGTCGTCAACGGTTAATTTCCCGCCAACGTTTCAAATATTTCTACGGTTGCCCGCGATTTATTGAGGGTAAAGAAATGCAGTCCCGGCGCGTTTTTCGACAATAGTTCCCGGCATTGCCCGATGGCAAAGTCCATACCGGTCTGGTAGATTTTTTTCGGTTGACCTTCGTATGATTTTATTTTCTCATTCAATGCTTCCGGCGCATTGCCCATTGCTGCAAAGCGCGTCCACTGCGAGAAGGAAGTGATGGGCAGGATGCCGGGAATGATGCGGCAATCAATGCCTGCTGCACGACATTTTTCCACAAAACGGAAATACCCGGCATTGTCAAAAAATAATTGCGACAGCAGAAACGATGCGCCGGCGGCGGTTTTCTTTTTCAGGTTGGCAATATCCTGCGACATGGTAGCGGCTTCGGGATGTTTTGCAGGGTATGCGCCGCCGCCAATGCAAAAATCAAAACCGGCAGCGCGGATAAAAGCCACCAACTCGCTGGCATACGCAAATCCGCCGGGAGGCGCTTCAAAGGCGGCAGCGCCCTGCGGGGGGTCGCCGCGCAGCAGCATCAGGTTTTCGATGCCCATAGATTGGATGAGTTGCATGTCGGCAATGATTTTTTCCCGGGATGCGCCCACGCAAGTGTAATGCGCCATCGTCTGCAAGCCGATTTTTTGTTGCAGGTAGCCGACCAGCGCAAAGGTACGTTCCTGCGAAGAACCGCCCGCCCCATAGGTTACCGACACAAAAGACGGATTTAATTTCATCAGCTGCCCGACATTGATGCCGAAGTCCACAGCCGAAATCTCATCCTTCGGCGGAAAAAATTCAAACGAGAATGTGCGTGCCTGTTGCTTAAAAATATCAGTGATTTTCATATTTACGGATTTATGGATTTACAGATTTTACTACTGTTTACTGTTCTTTCAGCCATTTGTCCAGCCATGCGTAGAAAGTACGATGCCAGAAAATATTATTTTGCGGTTTCAGTATCCAGTGGTTTTCTTCGGGGAACAGTACCATTTCGGCGGGGAGATTACGGATACGCGCTGCATTGAATGCCGCCATGCCCTGCTCGAACGGTACGCGGAAATCTTTTTCACCGTGCATCACTAAAATCGGCGTGTCCCATTTGTCCACAAACCGGTGCGGAGAAGCGGCATAAGAGCGTTGGGCTACCGGTTTATCCTTTTCCCAGTAGAAGCCGCCATTATCCCAATTGACGAACCACAGTTCTTCGGTGGTCAGCGCCATTTGTTCGAGGTTGAATATACCCGAATGGGCAATGAATGCTTTAAAACGTTTCGCATGATGCCCGGCAAGGTAATACACCGAATAGCCGCCATAGCTGGCGCCCACCGCGCCGAGCCGGTGTTCGTCCACAAATGGTTCGGCTTTCAGGTTGTCGATAGCCGACAGGTAGTCCTGCATATTTTGCCCGCTATAGTCGCCGCTGATTTGTTCGCACCATGCCTGCCCGAAGCCCGTTACCCCGCGCCGCGCGGGAGCGGTGATGATATAACCGTTTGCCGCCATCAGCTGGAAGTTCCAACGGTAAGACCAGAACTGGTCCATCGCGCTTTGCGGGCCGCCTTCGCAGAAAAGCAAGGCGGGATATTTCTTCGATGCATCGAAATCCGGCGGATAAATAATGAACGTGAGCATTTGCTGATTGTCCGTTGTCTTTATCCACCGTTCTTCCACGCGCCCCATGGTCAGCTGGTCTAACAGGTGTTTATTTTCAAATGATAATTCGGTGGCTTCGCCGGTCGTTTTATCGATGGCGTACAATTCGTCCGGCTGCGAAAAACTGTGCCGCAACGCGATGATTTGCCTCTCTCCTGCCGGCTGCGGCGTGCCGTAATTATACGCGCCTTCGGCCACCGTGCGCACCGCGCCGTCAAGGGTTACTTCAAAAATGCGGGACGCCCCGCGAACGCTCGCCTGCATGTACAGCGACCGGCTGCCGGCCGCCCACCTGAACGTCCCGGCATGGTTATCGAACGACTGCGTCAAATCGCGCATTTCGCCGGTATCAAGGCGCAGGACATAGAGGCGCACTTTGTCGGCTTCATAGCCTTCGCGCGCCATGCTGAGCCATGCAATATAATTCCCGTCCGGCGAAAATTGCGGGTCGGTATCGTAACCGGACATGCCGTTCGTAATATTCCGGGTGGCGCGCGTTGCAAGGTCAAACAGGTAAATATCGGTATTGGTCGAAAAAGCATAGTCGCGACCGGTCTTTTTGCGGCCGGCATAGGCAATGGTTTTCCCGTCCGGACTCCATGACAGTTGCTCGATGCCGCCAAAGGGACGGGACGGGCATTCAAACGGCTCGCCGGACAAGATATCGAAAATATCCGTCAGCGCCTGCCCGTCAAAGCCGGCAACAAAGGGATGCGGGATATTTTCCACCCACTCGTCCCAATGGCGGTACATCAGGTCGGAAATAACGCGCGCATCGGCTGCCGGAAGGTCGTCATAAAAATCGGAAGGATGTTGTATTTCTTTGGAGGGAATGGAACTGATAAAAAGTATTTGCCGCTCATCGGGCGAAAAGGCAAACTCCGAAATGCCGCCGTCATAGTGGCTGATTTGTTGCGGCGCACTGCCATCGGCATTCATCACCCACAGTTGCCCGCCGGAGAGGCAGGCGATTTTCGCGCCGCCGGCTATCCAGCGGGCATTGCTTTCGCTGTGGGGGGTATGGGTTATCTGCCGGCGCGGACTGCCGTCTATCCCGGCGGTAAACAGTTCGCGGTTACTTTTATTCCCGGCAATATCAGGATACGATACGCCATAAAGTACGGTTGTCCCGTCCGGCGATACCTGCGGGTCGCTCACCCGCCCGAAGCTATTCAGAATATTTGCCGTCAGGCGGCCATCGGGGACGGTTAATTCATTGCGTCCGCCGGCAGGCGCGCCCGGACGGTCGTTACATGCATTCAGTGCGGCTGTTGCTGCCATAATAAAAATAAGATGTTTTTTCATATTAAATAATGTGTACTGTTAAGCCCTG
>JAIROQ010000150.1 GCA_031257455.1 Prevotellaceae bacterium
CCGGAACGATTACCGTGCACGGGTTACCCGCCATAACCCTTGCTTCCGGCAGTACCATGCAGACAGTAAATGCCGGTTCGGCTATTACCCAAATTAAGTACACCACTGCCAATGCCACCAGCGCTACACCTTCCAATTTACCAACCGGCATTTCCAGCGCATGGTCTTCTAATGTATATACAATAAGCGGTACGCCTACCAGCGTAGGTACGTATAATTATTCGGTCGCAACAACTAACAGTAATGGTTGCACCAATGTTTCTGCTACTGGTAAAATTACTGTTAATCCGACCCCCATCACATATACTTATTGTACCCCCCCTACATTAGTCTTAACGGGTGTTGGTTTTGCCAATAGCACTACTTACACACGTAATGGTATTACTCTTTCTGCGCCCGTAACGGTTACGACCTGCCAGAAGGAAACTTATGCCGGCGGTTCTTCCGGCGCATATAAAGCCGATTGCCGTACCAATCCGAGTTATGCTGGTGACTTGTTCAGCTGGTGTATGGTAGTACAGCACGCGGTACAATTGTGTCCAACGCCGTGGCGTGTGCCGACACATAATGACTTTTGCAAATATGCAGGATTTGCAGACGAGTGTACAAGTGAAACATCGAGCATCTATGATGGTATAGACGGCTGGTTGCTCGGTGGCTATAGCAGTAATGGCGGCAAGCTATACTTTGACGGTTTGTACGGGTACTATTGGTCGTCTACAGAGTACAGTGCAGAACTCAGCACCAACGCAAACGTGTACGGCGACCGCTTCCTCCCTATCTACCACTTCGAAAAGTATTACGGTTTCTCGTTACGGTGCGTCCGGTAGCTGCAGGAACTTTTTAAATTTTAATTATTGCCTGTGAAAGGTAGAAAGGGAGCAGCTTATTTAATTGAAAGTTGAGAGTTGAAAATGGAGAATGGGGCTTGCGCCGGAAAATGCTCCACTCTTCACGCTGCCCAAGCCCTTGGCGGCGGTTCCAGTAGCTACTGGAAGTCCCGCCGAGCCCTCGGGGATAGTTTCAGTAGCTACTGGAAGTCCCGCCGAGCCTCGGGGACGGTTCCAGTAGCTACTGGAAGTACGCCCTAGCCCTTCGGGAATTAAGAACTAAGAACTAAGAGTTAAGAATTGCCGGCGCACTAAATCTTTAAATCTTTGAATTTTTAAATCTTTAAATTAGCCCCGAAGGGGCGCAACGTGAATAACCCCGTGCGTAAGCGCGGGGGGACAAGGCAGCTCCCTGCTTTTCGCGCGGCATACTGCCGGTGCATCGTGGAAAACCCGTGCGCCGCGCGAGGTGCAGGGCGGGACATGTGGTGCTACTAAGGTAGAAAAAATTTACAGATTTACAGATTTACGGATTTGGCTGACGCCACCGGCAAGTCATCCGAAGGGCTTCGGCAAGGTTGCTACATGTGTAGCAAGTCATCCGAAGGGCTTCGGCAAGGTTGCTACACGTGTAGCAAGTCGTCCGAAGGACTTCGGCAAGGTTGCTACACGTGTAGCAAGTCATCCGAAGGGCTTCGGCAAGGTTGCTACACGTGTAGCAAGTCGTCCGAAGGGCTTCGGCAAGGTTGCTACACGTGTAGCAAGCCGTCCGAAGGGCTTCGGCAAGGTTGCTACACGTGTAGCAAGTCGTCCGAAGGGCTTCGGCAAGGTTGCCGGACGTCCGGCAAGTCGTCCGAATTGTACATTGTTCATTTGAAATGCCTCCTTTTTTAACTATATTTGTACAATATTTAAAAAATCTATTGTTTATGTCTTATAAAAAAATTATTGCATGCCTGCTGCTTTTGCAAGCCGCAGGGGGCTTGTGGGCGCAGGAAATGGCCGTGCAGGATATTTTTCCCGCATTACAAACGCCGGCGAAATATCCGGCGCTCACGCCGGACGGAAAGCAGCTGGTTTTCCTGACCGATGACGGGACAACCATTACGGCCTATGAAGCGCACCGGAATAATGACGGATGGACAACCCCCGCGCCATTTGACTACATCAACCAACTGATTGCCCAAACGGAGCATGAGGTAGGCGGTTTTTCATTCAATCATGACGGGACAACTCTTTATTTTCATGCCAAAATAGATGCCGCTTATTTCGATATCTTCTCTGCCCGTAAAACCAAACAGGGCTGGGGCACGCCGCAACGGTTAGGCAAACCCGTGTCGGATGACGCCGATTTATTTTCGCCGACCATCTCTTCGGACAATAAAACTTTGTTCGTCCTGCGGGCAAAGCCGGTCAATAAAAAGGAAAGCCCCTGCAAAGAATTGTTGTTATTCGAGAAAAACAAGGAAGGAAACTGGACAGGGCCGAAATACCTGCCCAACGAGTTTAACGCCGGCTGTCAGGAAACGCCGTTCTTCTGCGCCGACAATACCATCCTGCTCTTCGCCTCGCGGCGCGTGGGCGTGGACAAGGAAGGCAAGAAAACTTCCGGCGATGACTACGACCTCTACTTTGCCCGCCGGATTGACGAGAACAACTGGTTTTACCCGGTGTACGCAGACGGCCTGAATACGGATAATGACGACTTGTCGCCGATGTTGAACAGCGCCGCCGATTATTTCCTGTTCGCCACCAAGACGAAAAAATCGAAAAAACAACCGCAAAAAATATACGCCGCTCCCCTACCCTCCGACATCAAACCTGCCAAGACCTTTGTCCTGTCGGGCGATATTAAGGATTTGTACACCGGACAACCGGTAGAAGCAAAAATAGTCGTGCAGGACGCCGTTACGTCCGTCACCAAAGGCGACTTCCTTTCTACGGACGAAGGACGTTATTCGATTATCCTGACGAGAGGCGCATTCTATAAAATCGACTTTTATAAAGAGAATTATTCCCATACTTTTTATTACAAGGATTTGGGCGGAAACGTCAGCCGATGGGAAGAAACGTTGGCTGTCGCGCTGTTCGACAATGTGAATTTGGAACTGAATATTTACGACAACGAATTATTCTATCCCGTATCGCCGACCGTCCTGCTCTCCGATTCGCTGACACAGCAACCGGTGGAGCAGCAACGCATCAAAAACGTATCAACGGGAAAATATAATTGCCGGCTGGCTATCGGGCATAATTACAAAATCCGCGTGGAAAGCGAAAACTTTAAGCCCTACGAAACCTATTTCGATTTGCGCACGGACGTTGTGTACAGCAATTTTGAAAAAAGCCTCGAACTGCAGGCAGCGCGGAAAGCGCTTGCGCTGAACGTAACGAACAAAGAAGGCGTATCCATCTTGCCGGTGAATATTGAAATCACGAACCTGAACCGGGACGAAAGCAGTGGAACATTAGTGAGCTATGACGCCGCCGGGAAACCTGTACTCTCATTGCGCACCAACGATACTTACGAATTGAATGTAACGAAAAAAGGGTTTACGTATTTCAACACCGGTTTGAATTTCGGAACTGCCCGTCCCGAAACGCTGGACATTATTATGGATTCGCTGACCACGCAAACAAAAATGGTCTTCAACAATATTACCTTTGAAACCAATTCGGCGGAATTGAACGCGGAATCGTTTGCGGAGCTTAACCGCATCGTGAAATTTATGAACGACAATCCCGCTATCAGGATTGAAATCGCCGCGCACACCGATGATGTGGGTTCTAATGAACATAACTTCCGGTTGTCGAATAAACGTGCGGCATCGGTCGTAAATTTCCTGATGGAAAACGCTATTCCCCAAGAACGCCTGCAAGCTAAAGGATACGGGGAATTACAACCCGTAGCGCCGAACGACTCTGCGGAAAACCGCGCCAAAAACCGCCGCGTGGAAATACGCATTATTGAATAGTTGTTGAGGTGTTGAACTGTTGAACTGTTGAACTGTTGAATTGTTGAATTGTTGAGGTGTTGACAGGCTGACGCGCCAGCAAATCAGAAATTAGAAATCAGAAATTAGAAATTAAAAAATTAAAAATCATGATACGGAAATTTATCATTTGTATGTTTCTCCAGTCGGCGGTTTTATGCGCCGCAGGACAACCGAAATATAAGGATGTGTACGAGTCTGTCAAGACAATGAAAGACTACGAGGCGTTCCAGACATTGTTCCATTACCAGTCCGCAACCACATCCAAAGATTTTGTGAACGTCAACGGCTACTACCAGATGGGACTGATAGCCCAGAAAATGATGCGCCAATATGACCCTTTCCTGCAATCGCAGAATACGGCGCAATGTATTGCCGATGCTACCACTTACCTGTCGCTGGCATTGCACTATTTCGATGAAAAGGAAGCGAAGAAAAACGGCGTATATTACCAGGGGGTATCCGGCGCTTTGACTTATGAAAATATCAAAAAAGATATTACCGGCCGCCTGTCGGATGCGGCGGAATATAAAAAACAGTTTGAACAAAATCTGGCGTCCCTGACCAACGGCATCCATAAATATAATGCATGTATCGAAACGTTCGGAAACATCAACGAGCAAAACAGCCGCCTGAACGATTTGTATTTTCTGGCGGATGACGCCCTGAAGAAAAACCTTGCCGACCTGCAAACCAATTTTGATTCCACACTATATTATATAGGGGAATTAAAAACGGCATTGGAAAACTATCCGATGGCGGGGTATCAAATCAACTATTCGCTGTCGCCGATTACGGAATACCGCCTGCACGGGCTGACTGCAGCGAACGTTATTGCAAAAGAAGTAAAGTTGTGGGATTTTACATCGTGGGTGGATGCGTTCAACAAGGTACTGACGACCGATGTCTCTTTCCTCTACCGGAAAGCGGAAGAAGTATATCAAGCGAATATCGCCCTCCTCGAACGTCCCGGCAATGCAGGCGTTCCTCCGGGTGGTTATGCGATAGACCCGCTGGTGATAAACAAAATTTACCAATATGACTATAACGCGGTAGTCGCGCCGTTATTGAAATACCAGGAAGCAAAAATCAACCTGCGCTATCACCATGCCGGCAACGTGGCGGATAAAAGTTTGCCGGCCATACACCGTTTTGCAAAATCGCCCGACTACTACTTTGAATTAATCACCCAAAAGCAAGCGGTGGACAGCGCCCTGCGCCTGACCACAGATAAAACAACGCCGGAAGCGGTGAAGAAATACCAAGCATTTTTTGCCACCCATTACAAGGGTTTTGACGGATTCAAGTCATATCTCAAAGACGAAGCGGCAGGCAATGATTTGTTCCTGCACACGGCGCTGGACATTTATAAGGACAATGTGCTGGAAGCGTTGGAAGCCGCCGCAACGGACAGGATAGAATATAAAAACGAACCATTCTACACTACGCTCGTCACGCCCGACAAGACCGGTGACGCCGGCTATTTCATTCATGCAAAAACAGTGTTGCCGGATAAAAAGGTTTTCGTTACCGGTTCGTATGTGGATAAAGCAGCGGAGCTAACCGCCTTTGCCGCCCTGCTGAACGATGACGCCACGATTGAATGGGTAAAACTGCTTGACAAGAAAGGCAAAAAAAACAGGGGACTGCTGGCAACGCAGGCGGATAATGGCTTTGCGGTTGTCGTAGCCGCCGGCAACGACAATGAAACGGCAAATTATTTATATCTCTTGGACCCCAACGGCGCAGTCAGGAAGAATACCGGGCTTGCCGCTACCGCCGTTCCCCGCCGGTTGATGTATGACGACATCAACGAAACATTCCTGCTGGCGTTCAAAGGCGCGTCATTCCAGCCTTACCACAGCAGCGAAGACGCTTTACAGGTGTACCGGCTGAAATCCGATTTATCCGGTGACTGGAAAACAGACATACCGTTCACCGGTTATGTATCGAACATCATCAAAACAAACGACCGGCTGTACATCTACGGCGCTTTTAGCGAACTGACGGATGCAGCGGGCAACAGCAGAACTGCCGGCAATAAGAAGACGGTCGCCTTTGTGTCTATTGTGAATGCCGATGGCCACCGCTTGACGGAAGAAATTTTCGATGCGCCTTTTTCGTATTATCCATTGTACGTATCCAAAATCAGCAATGAGTACGTGGATATGATAGCCGTCAAAGACGCCTTGCCGGACAACATCGCAGCGAAACAAAGCCCGTCATATTACCTGATTATTTCTGCAGATAATAAAGTTTATTACCGTTATTAGTCGTAAGTCGCGACAAGCGCACTAATTTTTAATTTCTAATTTTTAATTTCTAATTTGCTGGCGCGCCAGCCCAATTAGTCACATTAGCACATTAGCACATTAGCACATTATGATGTTTTCTGTGGCACAAATGCACGAACAATCGCAACGGCAATTGCGGCCGCTCTATTCGAAAGAAGAAGCGCGGGCATTGTCGTATGCGCTTTTGCAGCATTTTGGAAAATTGTCGCGCACGCAATTACATGCCTTCCCCGAGACGAAAATATCTCCCGAAACGGTGCGGCAGGTGCAAACA
>JAIROQ010000153.1 GCA_031257455.1 Prevotellaceae bacterium
CCCGAATCGCTTACCCGCTGGAACATGCAAGCCCTCGCATGGACAGGCGACCTGAAAACGGGATACGTGCAAACATCGCCGGTTACGCAAAAAGAACTGATGCTATTTCCCAATGCGCCCCGCTTTTTCCGTGAAAACGATACCATTTATTTCAGCGCAAAGCTATCGAGCCTTTCCGAAAAGCCTTTGAGCGTAACTGCGCAAGTCCGCTTTTTCGATGCGTTCACGATGCAGGAAATCGCCCTGCTGACGGCGGGCGAAGCGGCTACAAAGACCGTATCGCTGGCGGCCGGCGGCAATAGCGCATTATCATGGAAACTTTATATTCCCGAAGGATTGCAAGCCGTTACTTATCGTATTACCGCCGGTGCGCCGGTGGAAGAGGGACGGCACACATCAGACGGCGAAGAAAACACGCTGCCGGCGCTGACCAACCGGACGCTGGTTACGGAAAGCCTGCCGTTACCCATGCGCGGCACGCAACCAAGACAGTTCGAATTTACCAAACTGCTGAAGGCCGACAGCCCGACATTGCGCCATCATGCATACACCATAGAATTTACAAGCCATCCTGTATGGTATGCAGTGCAGGCGTTGCCCTATATCATGGAATATCCCTACGAATGCGCCGAACAGGTGTTCAGCCGTTATTATGCCAACGCCATTGCCGCGCACATAGCCGACAGCCACCCGGATATCAAGCGTGTATTTGACCTTTGGCGCAACTACCAGCCGGCGGCGTTGCAATCGAACTTGGCGAAGAACGAAGAACTGAAAAGCCTTTTACTCGAAGAAACGCCCTGGGTGCAGGACGCCCGCAATGAAGCGGAACGCAAGCAACGGATAGCCCTGCTGTTCGACCTTCACCGGATGCGGGATGAACAGGCGGCGGCCGGACGCAAACTGCTGCAGGCGCAAACGCCTGACGGCGGCTTCGCATGGTTTCGCGGCGGCCCTGATGACCGCTACATCACGCAACATATCGTAGCCGGCGCCGGGCAGTTGCAAAAAATGAACATCCCCACTGGGGATATAAATGCCCTACTCAACAAAGCCATCCGTTACATGGATGACCGGCTGGCGGAAGATTTCAATGAAATAAAAAAGCAGGCGGACAAAACGCCGCAGGATAAAAAGGAAAAACCGCTGGCATATTTAACCATTCATTACCTTTATGCCCGCAGTTTCTTCACGGATGCATATCCTGTTCCTGAAAAAGCACGCAAAGCGTTCGCGTATTTCACCACGCAGGCCGCCGCCCAATGGACAAAATACAACAACTGTCTCAAAGGTATGTTGGCGCTGGCATTGCACCGTTACAACGATATCGGGACGGCGCGGCTTATCCTGCAATCGCTTTCCGAAACGGCGTTGCACAGCGATGAAACGGGCATGTACTGGCGCAACGAGCGCGACTGGTGGTGGTATCACGCGCCCATTGAAACGCAGGCATTGCTGATAGAAGCATTTGACGAAATAGCCCGCGACCCCGCCGCCATCGCCGACATGCAAACGTGGCTGCTCAAACAAAAACAAATGCAGGACTGGAAAACAACCAAAGCTACGGCCGAAGCGATTTATGCGCTCCTCAAAAGCCCCGCTGCTCCCTCCTCCCCCGCGAAAGATAGGAAGCTAACCTCTACAAGCCGGTTAGCAACTGACGGTAACTATCAAATCACCGCAGGCGACAGCCTCATTACGCCTTCTTCGGTGGAAGCCGGCACGGGCTATTTCAAGACCTCATGGTATGGCCACGAAATAAAACCGGATAAGGGACGCATCACCATTATTCCCCCTCCGGGAAACAGGGAGACCGGGCTTCCGTTGGCATGGGGCGCGGCTTACTGGCAATATTTTGAACGGTTGGACAAAATCACCCCAGCCGCTACCGGCGTACAAATCAATAAGCAATTGTACCGGAAAACCCACTCGCCCGCCGGCGACATATTAACGGAAATCACGCCGGAACGACCGCTGAAAACAGGCGATAAAGTAACCGTACGTATTGAAATCCGCGCAGACCGCGACATGGAGTACGTGCACCTGAAAGACCAGCGGGCAGCGGCATTCGAACCGGTGAATGTACTGTCGGGCTACCGTTGGCAGGACGGATTGGGCTACTACGAATCGACTCGCGATGCGGCAACGAACTTCTTTATTGCCTGCCTGCCCAAAGGAACATACGTATTCGAATACGAACTGTTCGCCACACAGACCGGCGAATTTTCCAACGGCATCACCAGCCTGCAATGTATGTATGCGCCGGAATTTACTACGCACAGCGAAGGAATAAGAATATCGGTGGTTAGTGATTAGTGATTGCCGTTGTGCTAATGGGTAGATTCAAGTACCAAATGCAACTTTATTATTCAAAGCATCGGCAAATATTTTGTAAGGCGCATCAAAGTTAAGTAATTTTCTTGGTCTACGGTTAATTTTATATAATTTATGCATTTGACACTTGAATCTACCCTATGTATAAACAAAGCCTCAATATCTCACAACTTTCACTATATTTGCAAAACATTATTTATGCTGAATACTCAAATGAACCGATAAAAGGATTTAAAAAATAAAGACAAATGGAACAGCAAGTAAGCCATAATTATTCTAAAGCGATTCCGTTAATGGAGGGCGCTATACCCAAAAGCTATTATCGTGCGGCAGTTTTGGCGAATCAGGAGTCGTTATCTCTTTATTATGGAGATGGGAAATATATTTCCAAGAACAGCCGGAATCATTTCTGGGTACCCAATACTATCTAATCAATTGTAGAATAGCAGTTAAAAAATATTATAGTGATTGCACATGAATAAAGAAGCCCAAATAGAAAAACAGTTTATAAAAAAATTGGAAGATCTCAAATATACTTATCGTGAGGATATTCGCGACAAACATTCGCTTGAAAGAAATTTTCGTGAAAAATTTGAGGCTCTTAATCAGGTAAGGTTAACTGACAGTGAATTTGAACGCCTTAAAATCGAAATCATTAGCTCCGATGTATTTGCCGCTGCAAAGTTACTGCGTGATAGAAATTATTTTCAACGTGAAGACGGCAAGTCATTGCATTATACGTTGGTCAATATTAAAGATTGGTGCAAAAATGAATATGAAGTAATTAATCAATTAAGGATAAATACAGAAAACAGTCATCATCGCTATGATGTGATCATTCTTATCAATGGAATTCCTGTTGTTCAGGTTGAACTGAAATCTTTGGAAATATCACCACGAAAAGCGATACAGCAAATTGTGGAATATAAAAATGCCCCCGGTAATGGTTATGCTAACTCGCTATTGTGTTTTATGCAGTTATTTATTGTCAGCAACAGAAGCAATACCTATTATTTTGCCAATAACAAAAACCAACATTTCAGTTTTAACGCAGATGAACAGTTCTTGCCTGTTTACCAGTATGCAGATGAACAAAATAAGAAGATTACTCATTTAGACTCTTTTGCCGAAAAGTTCCTTCCTAAATGTACATTGGGCGAAATGGTCAGCAAGTACATGGTCTTGATAGAGAGTGAGCAGAAATTATTGGTGATGCGTCCGTATCAGATTTATGCAGTAAAAGCAATAGTAAACTGTATTCATCAGAATCGCGGAAACGGTTATATATGGCACACCACCGGAAGCGGTAAAACACTTACCTCTTTCAAAGCCTCTACGCTATTGAAAGATAACCCGGATGTGGAAAAGTGTCTTTTCGTCGTTGACCGCAAAGATTTGGACAGGCAAACACGGGAAGAGTTCAATAAATTTCA
>JAIROQ010000162.1 GCA_031257455.1 Prevotellaceae bacterium
GTACACCCCGAGACTTTCGCGGTACACCCCGAGACTTTCGTGGTACACCCCGAGACTTTCGTGGTACACCCCGAGACTTTCGCGGTATACCCCGAGACTTTCGTGGTATACCCCGAGACCTCCCGGATACTTCTCGGAGTTTCCGTAACAGCTACCGAAACAGCCGTATATTTTCCCATCCCGTTGGCCGGGACAGTTATACTATATATAAAGGTATAAAAGGCGGGCGGTGTACAACCGGATGCCTGCATAGTACATGAATTCCTATATCCCTTGCCCTGCAAGGGTTTCAGAAGATGTACCGCTGTAACTAACTCACAAACAGGGTCTTGGGGGGGGGTAAAATCAGTGAACAGTGAATAGTGAACAGTGAGCAGTGCACAGGGAACAATGAAGAGTGAACAGTGAACGGTGAAGAGTGAACAGGGGGCAATGACGAAGCAGGGGGAAATGCCGGTCTCCGCTGGTCGTTTCTTTGTTGTTCATTTATCCGTGTCATAGGTTGTGCTGCTTTGTTCGTGCGCTTCACGCGTTACGCTACTTTCACGCTACTTTCACCCTTCATTCTTAACGCGTAATGCTTAACGCACCGCAAAGGTAAAAAGAATTTTTAAATTAGCAAAATATTTTTGAAAAAAGGAGTTAAAGTAGTTAGAGGAGTTAAAGTAGTTTTTTTTAGTGGAGAGTGGAGAGTGGAGAATGGAGAGTGGCGCAAGCCAAATCTGTAAATCCGTAAATCCGTAAATCCGTAAATCGTATTGGCGCGCCAGCCCAATTAGTCACATTAGCACATTAGTCACATTAGCACATTTCCAAATCTGTAAACTACCATTGCGGGATAATCACCCGTTGGCGGCTGACGGTGTAAGCGCCGAAGACGCCCAGGGCGCCGCCTTGAATATTGGATGGCATATTTGCCGGGGGGCCGGCGAATAAAGGATTTCCGCCGTTGATTTCCAGTTGGGCGGTGCGTATAAATTCAAAATAATCGGACGCCAGCATATTCAGTTCGGCAATGAGGGTATCGCCCGGATACAGGGCTATTCGCTCATTGTTGTACCACCGTATGGATTCCGTGATTATGTACGACAGCGCCGGAAAGTTGATATATTCCCCTTCGGCGGCATAGTCACCGAAGTTATTGATAAAATATTGTTGCAACTGTTCGCTGTACCATAATTTCCGGCCGCTTGCCAGGTGAATATATAAATGAACGCCGAAATTATTCGGACCCGGCAAATCCTGAAAGTGCATCATCAACATCCATGGCGGTTTTATGCTGCCCCTGTTGATAGACGCCAGCGTTACGCTGTCCAGCGTATGCATTTCCGGCATAATGGCGGCTGCGGTATAATGTTCCTCCGTGCCGTCTTCATCGAAATCCAGCCACACATCAAGCGTATAGGTTTCGCCGCACACGCCGTAGAAGGAAGAATCGGTATGATATTCCCCGTCTCCTGCCGGCCATAGCGGTACGCCGTTTATTTTTACACGGGCATTGGAGTAGGTCAATTGCCGTTCTTTTCCAAAGTAAGCAGCCGTGCGGCGCACGTATATTTTATGCACAGTCGTGTCGGTCGTAATATAACCGGTAATCACTAAACGCGGCGTAATATAATCGGAAGTGATGTCCATCCGCTCGGTGCAGGCATTGCCCAATAACCCGCAGATAACAGTGAGGCCGGTAATAAATCGTATTTTCATAATTTCTGATTTCTAATTTCTCTTGATAGGCAAGCCCGCTTTACTCTTTACTCTTCACTCTTCACTCTTTACTCCAAATTTAATATTATAACTGACCGATGGCACGATGCCGAATAAATAAGTCATCCGGGCATATTGGCTGCCGTCCGTATCGTCTGTGCGGAAGGAGATAATCCAGGGATTTTTCTTGCCGTACAAATTATAGAGGGAAATATTCAATTCTTGTGTCCATTTTTTATGGGGACGCCATTTTCCCAACTGTATGGTAAGCGAAGCATCCATGCGGTGATAATCGGGAAAGCGGTAAGTATTCCGTTGCGTATATACCGGTACACGGTTAGCGCCGAATTCGTAATAGGCCTCAGGAAAAGTTACCGGCTGCCCCGTAGCATAAATCCAGTTGAGCGACGCCGACAACCGTTTGGAAATATCATACGACAGGACAATATTAATGTTATGCGGTTTGTCGTATGGCGCTGAATAAGGCCTTCCATCGTTGATGCCGTCAATCGTGCGGAGCGCGCGCGACCAGGTATAACTCACCCAGCCGCGTATCTTCCCCTTATTTTTCCGCACCATCAGTTCGATACCGTAATTTTCACCGCTGCCGGTACGTATTTCCGTTTCCACGACGTCATTCATCAGCACCTGCGGGTGGTCTTTGAAATCTATGACATGGTTCAGTTTTTTATAATACACTTCGAGCGATGTCTCCAACATATTATCAAAAAAATTGGCAAATACGCCGGCGGCTGTTTGCTGCGCCGTTTCCGGTTTTATGCTCAGGTTGGACGGCACCCATATATCCAGCGGCGAGCCGGCAGTGGACATCGTAAGCAGATGCACATACTGCTCCGTACGCGAATAGGACGCTTTCACCGACCACCGGTCGTTGAATGTCCACACGGCGCCCACGCGCGGTTCGATGCCGTAATAATGATTATAGAACCGCCCTGCCGCCACCTGCACCGTATCGCCTGCCGTTACGGCATACCGGTCGTTAATGCGGTAATCGGTTGTCGGGCCGATATTGTCGAACCGTGTAACGCGCAGGCCGTATTTCAATGTCAAATGTTCCGACACCCGACGCTGGTCGGCGAAATACAGGGAATTTTCCCATGCCTGTTTTTTGGCAATATGTATAAAATATTCGTTGCCGTCCGGCAAGATACCGCGCCCGTCTCCCGGTGCAAAACGGTGGAAAACGCTATGGTAGCCGAAACGGAAATTATTGTCTCCGCCGTAGGAATATATAAAATCAGCGTGCAGGCCGTTATCGATGATATGGGCGTCCCACAAGCCCGTCAGCGCCGAAGTAGTCGCTTCCATACGATAATCATACGAACTGCCGAGTATTTCCACATGCGAAAAAAAATTATCCGAAAACAGATGCTTCCACCGCAAGGTGTACGCCACGTTGCTAAAATTCATCCCGATGTCGTTATTCTTAAACACGTCCCGGCCGTAGTATCCGGTGAGCGAAATAAAATTGGCGGCGTCTATGCGGGCTTGTATTTTAGCATTTACATCCGAAAAATGAATATCCACTCCTCTTATATTTTCGTTTGCAGCCAACGGGAGGAAGAGGTCGGCGTATGTCCTGCGCCCGGCCAGGAGGAAAGTAATTTTGTCGGACAACACCGGCCCTTCTACCAGCAGGCGGCTTGCAATAATTCCTATTCCTGCCGATACGCCCCAGTCCGGTGCGCCTTCCCGCGCCGTTACATCCAGCAACGATGAAAGCCGTCCGCCATGCGATGCGGGAATATCGCCTTTATACAATGAAATGTCGCCTACCGCATCATTATTGAATACCGAGAAGAAACCCATGAGGTGTGACGCATTATAAATAGTAGCATCTTCAAAAAGTATCAAATTCTGGTCGGGACTGCCGCCGCGCACGCTAAAGCCGGATGTTCCTTCACTGGTTGCCTGCACGCCCGGCAACAGTTGTATGGCTTTCAAAATATCCACTTCCCCCATGAGCGGCGGGATTTGCCGGATTTGTGCGCTGCTTAATTTCTCCAGTCCCATTTCCGGCCGGACAATATTAATATTAGGCTGCTTCGATGTTATAATGACTTCGTCCAAATGGCGGCTTTCTTCTTCCAATTGAAAATGGATAACCGTGTCGCGCCGCAAATCGACTGTTTGCAACCGTTCTTTATGTCCGATATATGTTACACGAATGGTATGCACGCCTGCCGGCAGAGAAAGTTTATACTGCCCGTTTATGCCGGTTTGCACGCCGGTAGCCGCTTTTTGTACAAAAACGGTTGCTCCTGCCAGCGGTTCTTCTTCATTACTCACCGTTCCGGTAATATTTACATTTCGTTGCGCAATAGCATTAAAAGGCAGGAAGAGAAAGAAAAATATTATATAAGATACGTTTTTCAACAGCATAAAATTAAAATGTAAATATAAATAAAAAAAGGAGAACCCGGTGTAGGTTCTCCTTTTCTCTGTTTTTAGAAGGTACTTACTTAACAAGACTGTTAAGTTCAGCGCCAGCTTTGAATTTGACTACCTTGCGAGCAGCAATTTTGATCGCAGCGCCTGTACGGGGGTTACGGCCTGTGCGCGCACTGCGTTTAGCAATGGAGAAAGAGCCAAAACCTACCAAGGCAATACGATCGCCTTTTTTCAACGAAGCTGCAGTAACGCCGATGAAAGCGTCCAATCCGCGTTTAGCGTCAACTTTTGTCAAACCTGCTTTTTTAGCAATAGCATCAATGAGTTCTGCTTTGTTCATAATTGTAATTTTTAAATTAAGTGAATAATTAGTGTTTAATTATAAGTGTTTAAACTTTTATAGTGCAAATGTACAGTATTCTTTATACTTTTCAAAATTTTTTTTCATTTTTTTTTCTTACAATCCGCTATTTCTCATCAAAACCCTTACCAATTTCAATTATAGAAAACTCATAACAAGTATTTTAAATGTTCAAGAAGTGTTCAAAAAAAAATTACTGATTTTTTCATTTTTTTTTTAATTTATATCATTCACATGGGCTTTTTACCATACTTTCCCGATGTTTGGGATGTCGTATTTACTATAAAAAAACCGCCATAGAATATAAAATTAAAAATACTGCGTTTATTTTTTCTCTATTTCTTTCTTCTGTTTGCGGCCGTACAAGTCATACACAATAGGCGTACCCACAAATAGCGTTGCATAGATACTCGATATGATGCCGACTATTAAAGCGACCGAGAAGCCTCGAATCACTTCCCCTCCAAAAGTGGCAATGGCAATCAATACTACCAACGTAGAGCCGGTAGTGTTCACCGTACGCGCCAGTGTGCTGTTTAACGCTTCATTTACATTCTGCCGCAATTCGCGTTTCGGGTACAGCGTGCGGTATTCGCGGATACGGTCGAAAATAACCACCGCATCGTTTATCGCATACCCGATAATCGTCAGCACGGCGGCAATAAATGTTTGGTCAACGTCCAAACTGAACGGCAGTATGCCGGAAAAAATGGAAAAGAAACTTATCGTAAATGTTGTACAGAATACCAAACCAAGCACGCCGCCTGTTCCCCAAACCCAATTGCGGAAACGCGCCGCGATATAAAGGAAAATGGCCAATAAAGCAATAACCACAGCGATGACGGCATCGCGTTTAATGTCGCTGGCAATAGTAGGCCCTACGAAGTCGGAACTTATAATCCCGTTGGGATTTTCCAACGTAGAAGTAAATTCGCTCAACGGGAGGTCTGCCGCAAAGAAAGGTTTTAGCGCAGTATATAATTTGTTAGCGACTAATGTATCTACCGCTTCCGAATTATCTTCAATCATGTAAGTGGTCGTGATTTTTATTTGGCTTTCGCTGCCGAATTGTTTTACTTCAGTTGCTCCGCCGCTCATTTCGGCGAGGATGGCCGAACGCACATCATTGGTCGAAACCGGTTTGTCAAAGCGTACGACATACGTCCGACCGCCGGTGAAATCTACGCCGTACGTGAAGCCTTTGGTGAAAATAAATCCCAAACCTATCACCACAATAATCACAGAAAGGATATAAGCGGGTTTGCGCAAGGTGACAAAATCAACCTTTGCATTCGCAAGGAAATTGCGTGTAAGTTTATTATCAAAAGTAATGTTCTTTCCTTTGCTCAGGCGGCTTTCAAACAACAGGCGCGTGATGAAAATAGACGTAAACAAGGAAGTAATGATACCTATTACCAATGTGGTGGCAAAACCTTGAATAGGCCCGGAGCCGAATACAAACAGCACAATCCCGGTGATAATAGTAGTCAGGTTGCCGTCCACAATAGCGGAATAAGCATTTTTATAACCGTCTGTAACGGCGAGCCGCAAACTTTTACCGCCGCGCAGCTCTTCTTTGATACGTTCGTAAATAAGCACATTCGCATCTACCGCCATACCCAGCGTAAGCACAATACCGGCAATACCGGGCAACGTAAGCACCGCCCCGAAGGAAACAAGCGTTCCGAAGAGGAAGAACATATTGGTAATTAAAGCCACATTCGCTACTACGCCGGCGCCATTATAAAAGAACAGCATATAACCCAACACCAGCAGGAAAGCGATAAGGAACGACATCAATCCGGCATTGATAGACTCTTCGCCGAGCGAAGGCCCTACCACCGCTTCCTGTACAATATGCGCCGGCGCCGGAAGTTTACCCGATTTCAATACATTTGCCAAGTCGGTAGCTTCGGGAATGGTAAAGTTCCCGGTGATTTGCGAACGTCCGCCGGTAATTTCATTCTGCACGCGCGGATAAGAATATACCGCACCGTCCAATATAATAGCAATACATTTCTTGCCGTCCCTTGAAGCGTCTGCAGTGAGGCGCGCCCAAATGCGAGCGCCTTCGGCATTCATATTCATTTCTACTTCGGCATTGCCCGTTTGCCCATACGTCAGGCGGGCGTCTGTAATCACGCCGCCGTCAAGGGGCGCTTTACCATCGGAAGTATTTTTTATAGCAATCAATTCAAAGCGGTCTTCTTCCCTTCCTGCATTGTTATACCGTTTTTCCGGTTTCACCGTCCATGTAGGGACAAACTCGCGTGGAAATAATGCTTGAATTTGCGGCAGGCGCAGCCATTCGTTGATTTTTGCCGTATCGCGATAGTGCGCATGACCAATGCAGGCGCCCGTCAGCAGGGTATTCGATTGCGGGTCAACTGAGGGTGAAAGTATCGAAAATAACGGATATTCCTTTTCCATATTTTGCACGGCTGCCAGCGAATCGCTTTGTTGTGCAAGTGACGATAATGAACTTGTATCGGCAACGGTCGTAAGGGTATCCGTTACGGGACGTTCCGCCAACTGCATTTCCTTTATCAAGCGGTTGGCTTCTACCAATGCCTGATAAATTTCACCGTTTTCATAGGTTGTCCAAAATTCTAAGGACGCGGTTCCCTGTAATAATTTGCGTACCCGTTCAGGCTCTTTCACGCCGGGCAATTCTACTAAAATGCGTCCCGAATTGGCCAAACGCTGGATATTCGGTTGCGTTACGCCAAAATGGTCGATACGGTTGCGCAGTACATTAAACGAATTGGCGATGGCGCTTTCGGCGTCAGAGCGGAGAATGGTCAATACTTCCGCATTGGTCAGTTGCCGGGTTTCTTTGCGGACGTACTGCAACTCATAGCTAAATTCATCGGCCAGCGAACGGCCTGGCGCTACTTGATTCCATGCTTCCCCCAACAGTGAAACAAAGTCGCCGCCGGTAGTATTGTAGTTTTTCGTAGCTATACCCAATGCTTCGTGAAGGTAAGGCGAGGCATTCTGGTTGGCCATAGATTTTACAATGTCCATTACCGACACTTCAAGCATCTCGTTCATTCCACCACGCAGGTCAAGACCCAAGTTGATTTCTTTTTCTTTGCATTCCTTATAGGTGTACAGGAAAAATACTTTTTCGGACGAGATGGAATCAAGGTAGTATTTTTCCCTCTCGCGTGCCAAGTTGGCAGCGGAAAATTCCTTGTCGTTATCGTCAATGGCAGCGTATTCCGGCGTTTGGCGGAATTGCTCGACTGCCGCCGCAGCATATTTTTTTGCCTTCTTTTCTTCTATTTGCGTTACCACCGTAAACGACAATTGATAGAGGCAAGCTAACCCCAATAAAACAGCTACTAAGCGAATGGCGCCTTTATTTTGCATAATGTAAAAAGTTTAAATAGATAAATTAAATATTATAAGGGCGCAAATATAACATATTTTTTGCGAATAATGAAAAAAATGTGCAGGAGGGTTTATTTCGTACGGCATATCTCGATTTGCGACATGCGCTTGTCACGACTAACCACTAATCATTTCTACTCTTAGTTTGTAACGAGGCGCGTTAACGGGCATTAACGAGGCGCGTTAACGAGCGGCACTGGCGCGCCAGCCAACTTTAAACTTTAAACCTTAAACTAAACTTTTTTCAAATCCGTAAAGCTGTATTTCCGCTTCGTATATTTCGCCCAGGCAATCTATCCGGCCGGCGATGATTAGTTCGGTGGCGGTGGTGCGGAGGAGTATGTCGGCGTAGCGGCGCAGGAAATCCCGGTCGTCAGCGCCGGAGATGAAGCAGGCCGTTTCACCCTGTATTTTCTGTTTGATGCAGATTTCGCCCAGCACAATATTGGGCAAGGTATATACAAATACCGCCGGACTGGGGAAATAATTGTTTTCATCGCAAATGGTCAGCTGGTGGTCAATGTCCGTATCCAATGATGCGGCGGCGTTACTGAAAAGCAACGCGATTTTCCGGCCATCGTATAGCGGCAGGACAGGGTGATGCTGCAGGAGATATTCCATCGCGATATATCCCAGCTTGCAGAGGTTGTCCATTTTGTAGAATTTCATGTTGGGCGCATGCAGGTTTTTGAATGCCGCTTTCAGGAATGCCGCCGTTGTTCCGGCTTCCGTTGCTGCAAAGGCCAATTTTTTGTTCACCCATATTTTATGGCCGCTTATCCGGCAGGCAGGGGAAAGTTGTATGCTGCCGGCGGTCTTTGGCAGCGCCGGGTCTGTGTATTTATCGGACACTACGATGGCGCTGTTGAACCCGCCGAAGCCGGAAGCCGTTTTCAGGAATGTATGCAGTTCTTTTTCCGTGTTCCCGGTAATGATATTCATGGGTTCGGGTACGCCCAATGCCGAGAAGCCTTTGGTGGCTATCAGGCGGTTTTGTTTCAGCGACTCCATGCAGGCAATCATTTCTATCACGCCCGATGCGCCGAGCGTATGTCCCAAAAAACCTTTCAGGCTGTTGGACGGGACGCCGGACAGCGCAGAGAGCGACAGGGCTTTCGACTCCATCTCGTCATTGAAAACAGTAGCCGTGCCGTGCAGGTTGATAAAATCGAGTTCGTTTTTCGGGACGCCCGCCTGCGCGAGGGCGTTTTCTATGGCATAATGCAAGCCGTCTCCCGTGCGCGAAGGACCTGAGATATGGTTGGCGTCATTGGCGGTAGCGCCGCCCAGAATATATATTTTCCGGCCGGCGGGCGCATACTCTTCCCGGCGGGTAAGTATGAGCGTGCCTGCGCCCTCGCCTATCGAAAGCCCGTCCCGGTGGCGGTCGTAGGGTTTGCATGCTTCCGGACTGACGGACTTGAATGCCTGAAAGCCGGAAACCGTAAAAGCGGTTAGCTCGTCTGCGCCGGTGATGATGATGGTTTCAAACAGTCCTTCGCGCAGTAGCCGTGCGCCCAGCTCCACTGCCGCCACCCCCGACACGCAGGCATTGGATACTACGAGCGGCGTGTTTTTCATTCCGAAGTAACCGGCCACCCGCTGCGCCGACCGCCAGAGCATCGCATCCTGCACCGGCGCGGGATGCTTGCGTTCCAGCTCGGCGCGGCGGAGCGTATTCAGGTAACCGATATTTCCCTTAGTGGAAGACAGGATGAAGAGCGTCTTTTCGTCCGGCAGGTTCAGGGCAGCCGGCTGCAACGCTTTTTGAATGGACAGGATAACCAGCGCTTCAAACGGCGCATATTGCGCCAGCCCGTGCTGTGCGCATAACTGCCGGAAACGTTTCCTGTCGATGTATCCGGCAGGAAAGGGGTCGGGATAGACCGTTTTGTCGTGCATCCGCTTAATTCCTGTTTCGCCGCGCCAGATGGCGTCCATCGTTTCCGCTGTGGAAAACCCCAGTGCGCTGATGATATTATCGGCCGCTACAAATACTTTATGCCCCGTTTTCATTTCTTTTTATTCGGAACGATACCCGGTCAAAGGGGTTCATTGTTTCTTTTTGCATACAAGGAGGGTATGCGCCATTCCCAATCCATCGATTGATTTTTCGATTTCCAGCCCGGCGGTTTCCGCGTACCGCACGAGGTCTTCGGAATAAAACATTTTGCTGTTGCCGTTGGCCATTGCCGTAAAGTAAAGGCTTGTCTGCGCCAGACAGTAGGCGGCCGTTTCAAAACGCTGCCTGTCCCAAAGCGGCTCCATGATAAAGAGCCTGGAGCCGGCATTCATCGATGCGGCCGCGCGGGTGAGGATGCTCGTTACGGCTTCTTCCGAAAAGCAGTCGAGGAACTGGCTCATCCAGATAGCGTCAAATCCGGCAGGGAAAGGTACGTTCCCGTCCAGCAGGTCGGCGGCATGGGCGGAAATCCGTTCAGCGCCTTTCCTGCCGGCCGTTTGCCGTTTCATCATTTCCAACTGCGGGGGCAAGTCCATGACCGTAACCTGCACGCCGGCGTCATACTCCACGCACCGCAAAGCCCACCGTCCCGTATTGCCTCCCACGTCAAGCAGGGTACGGGGATGATAGCCGAAAACGACCGGGAGCGCTTCCTCGAATGTGCCATCGGAATAGTAATGGTCGAAGTCGAACCAGCTTTTCTGCACCTGTTCGGGGAGGCTCGACAGGCCTTCGTAAATGGTTTTCCAGTCGCCGAAGACTTTCAGTCCTTCCGGAGCGCCGTTCAGCAGCGCTTCTTCCAGTCGAAACCATCCGAGATAATTGACGTCATGGTTGAAGGCCATATTTACCTTCACCAGCGGGTCGTTGAGCAGAAACCATCCGGCTTTGGAGGCAGTGAAGCGGCCGGCGGAGCAAAGAACGGTCCCGGCGGTGAGTGATGATTCGAGCAGCACCTGCACGGCATAGCGCGAGAGGCCTGTTTTCCCGGCTACCTCGTCAATCGTCATCCCTTCGCCGGAGTTAACCAGCAACTGCATGACGCCGAATTTAACCATCAACCGCGATACCTGAAAGACAACCGGGCCGAACGAGATTTCATGCGCCAGCCGCTGTGCCTGTGACGCCGGCTGGCGTTCTTTGGCGTATGCCGTTTCTAAGAGGGGGGAATGTTGCATATAGTATTTTTTTTAATGGCGTATTTTGTCAGTCATTCCAGAATTTATAATAGTTGAACCATTGCTCGGGATATTGCCGCAGCATCAATTCCAAAGCATGGATGTACTGTTGCATGAGCGCCTGTTCCGGTTTGGCTTCCCCGCCGGTCGGCGGAGCGCCGGCAATGAAAAACTTGAACCGGTATTTCATTCCTTTTTCCCGCATGGAAAAATAAAAAACAACCGGCGTCTTGAATTTCACCGCCAGATAAAACGGCCCTCCGGGAAAGGTGGCCGGCCGTCCTAAAAAATCAACGGTGCAGGACATTTTTTCCGATATCTTCCGGTCGCCCTGAAAACACACGTATTCCTTATTGTCTAAGACGTCCTTTATTTTGTAAACATGCTCGACAGGGTCTTCCGAGAGGGGAATAATTTTGTACGGGAAACGGTCTGTATTTTTCTCCAGTACCTGTTTTATTTTCCGGGCTTCGGCGTCCAGCATCACGATATTGATTTTCTCCGCATATTTCCCGAAAAACGAACCGCCGATTTCCCAGTTCCCCACATGCGCGCCAATCAGGATTACGCCCGTGCCGCCGTTCAATATTTCCAGAAAGGAGTCGTAGTTTTCAAATTCGTATTGATAACGGTCTTGCTTTCCCATTCGCACCGCCATTTTGTCAATCAGTACCTGCCCGAAGCGGTAATAATTCAAGTAAAGCATCCCGATGGTTTTCATGAACCCGTAACGGTGTATTTTCCGGTAATAATACCAGTTCCAGCGCGTAGCCAGCGGGGCAAAGGGAATAAAATGAACCACCACAAATATCAAAAAGAAATAGGCAAATCGGATACCTGCATACATAATCAAAAATATAAAAAAGCGGTATCCAAACGCGCCGCCTCTTGATTTTCCTTGCCACAAGCGCATATTACAGGGATTATTGTGCTTCCTTTGCTGTTAATTTATCGTACAGATAGTCATAAAAACTTCGGAAGGTAGTGAAATTTGCAAAATCTTTACCGGAGAATTTGAAGCCGAAATGTTTTTCTATAAGCACCACCAAATCCAGCCTGTCGAGGCTGTCCAAGTGCAACGTTTGCATCAGCAGCCCGTCCGGCTCGATTACACCTTCTTCCACTTCAAATTCTTCGGCTAATAGTCCATTCATTTTCTTAATGAACTCGTTCTTTTCCTCCATAACAGGTTCAAGGTTTATTTTTGCAAAAGTAGTAAAAGATTTAAAGATTTAAAAATTTAAAGATTTAAAAATTGGCTGTCGCCAATATGATTTACAGATTTACGGATTTACAGATTTGGCTGTCGCCACTGCGCTTGTCGCAACTCATAATTCATATCCGGTACACCCGATGCTTTATCCGGTACACCCTAACCGGATATGGATTACAGGGATTTACTCCAACGGGGATTTATCCCGCCAGCCATTCCTTGAATTCTTTTGCGCGGGCTTTACTGACGTAGATTTTTTCGGGAACGGGTATGGTGAGGTTTACCGCCAATTTATTGCCGAACCACGTGCTGACGTCCTTTATGGCAGCGCGTGCTATAATATATTGCCGGTTGGCGCGGTAAAAAGCCGCCGGCTCCAGTTGCTCCATCAGCTCATCCAGAGACGGCGTAAGATAATGGCGGCATTTGTCATATGTTACGGCCACCACCGCCTTGATGTCAATATAGATATAGGCAATGTCCCTTACGGCTAACGGTATCAGTTTTTCCCTGTCGGACACCAGCAGGTAGAATTTATACACCGCCTTTTCCTTGCGGATGCGTTCAAAGAGCGCCGGAAGGATACTGCTGTCCAGCCCCTTTGTACCCGACAAGTTCCGGTACTTTTCAATGGCACGCCGCAAATCGGCCGGGTGAATGGGCTTCAGCAAATAGTCAATGCTATTGACTTCAAACGCCCGCAAAGCATACCGGTCGTAAGCGGTAGTGAAAATAACGGGGCAGTTCACCTGCGCCCTGTCGAAGATGGCGAACGCAGAGTCGTCCGAGAGGTGGATGTCCATGAAAAGCAAGTCGGGCGCGGGATGCGTCTGCAGCCATTCCACGCTTTCTTCCACCGATTGCAGGGTAGCCGGCACGGTGACGTCGGGATAGAGTTCTTCGAGCAGTAGCGCCAATGCTTGCGCCGCCACTTCTTCGTCTTCTATAATCACCGCTTTCATGTTTTCTTCAGGGGGATGGTTACGCTGAATGTGTCGTCCGTACGGCAAATAGTAACGTCCTGTTGCCATTTCAGCCGGTAGCGTTCGGCGAGGTTGGCCAGCCCGATGCCTTCGCCTTCTTCCGGCGTCGTGCGCCGCTGCACCGGGTTGGCGACGGTTATCACCGGGGGGCTGTCTTCCGTGAAAATGCGCACCGCGAGCGGCTGCCTGCGACTGATGACATTGTGCTTGATGGCGTTCTCCACCAGCGTTTGCAGGCTCAGCGGGATGATGTGGTACGCGCGGTATTCCTGACGGATGTCGAGGTCGATTTGCAGGCTGCTGCCGTAGCGTATCTGCATTAGCGAGCCGTAGGTTTCCGTAAATTTCAGCTCCTCGTCGAGGGTGATGATGTCTTCATTTTGCAGGGTATAGCGGAAGATGTAGGAAAGTTCCTGCACATACTGCTGCGCCTTGTCGGGATCGGTTTTGATGATTGCATTCAGGGTATTGAGGGAGTTGAAAAGGAAATGCGGATTGACCTGCTGCTTCAGCGCCTCGTAGCGCGTTTTTTCGTTTTCGGCTTTCAGGGCTTCGTTCTCAAGGGCGATGAGGTTGCGCCGGACGTTGGTATATACAATTTGTGAAGAAAAAAATACAATCGTGGCCGTGAGGAAATCGCGCATCAGTCCGCCGAAGAATGCCCGTCCGGGATGCGGACCATAGTCGAACAGCCGGGTATGGATAAATGTAAAAATCCAGCTCAGCATCGTTGTGGAAACAATCATGCCGCCTATCACCAGCAACATTTTTGAGGATTTCTGTTTATCCAATTTCAGCAGTGCAAAGTTGATGAGGTAAAGTAAAAAAGTAAACAGGAAGGTAGTAGTTACGGAAATCAGGAGGGGAAAGGCGTCAAATTCGGGCGTTGGCGCATTCTCCGGCGCTATAGCTCCCCGCCGGTAGAAAAACATAATACTGCTCAGCACATGCATCGTAAGGCTAATGGCCAGCGCAAACAATGCCGCCGAGCGGTAATTCATGGCCGTGCCGTAGGTTTTAATTGTTTTCATGGTGCAAAGATAACATTTTTGATTTCATAAAAATGCTGGGGGTCATTATGGCCGGTTTGTCAAGGGGTATATCCGAAAAATCCTTGTCTCCTGTCAGCAAAATATCAGCATCCGCAACAATCGCAGCAATCAGTACGGGCAAGTCCGTTTTATCCCTTATCGGAGGAATTTCAATATCCGGTTGCTCCGCATCCACTACTTCACAGGCAATACTTGCAAGAAAAGGTTGCAATATACCGACACTGTCGGGAAATTTACGTTGAAACACGGCTTCCAACTCATCAATGGAATACTTGGATATTATTACATGGTGATGTTCGATAATATAATTCCATACACGGGCAACTATGGAATTTGGAAACAATATTGCCGAAACGATGATATTGGTATCAGTCAAAATACGCATTCCGTTTACGGTTGACTTTGTTTCCTCATATTTCTGATGTATGCCGCCACGTCACCCGGCGTATTGAAACCAACGCTTCCGGCTTTTCCTTTCATCTTCTGCCGTATCGTCTGCATGGCAGAGAGGGAGGTATTAAGGACATATATCTTCCCCCTTTCTTCCACGAAAGCGACCGTATCGCCGCTTTTGAGGTTCATTTTTGCTCGTATGGCATAAGGTATGGTAACTTGTCCCCGTGCGGATATCTTTACTGTTTCCATGATACATATACATTTTAACACCACAAAGGTAATTGTTTCAAAGGATATATGCAAAACATCTTTTTAGTTGAAAATTGAAAGTTGAAAATGGCGACAAGCGCACTGTCGCAAATCGAAAAGTCGAATATCGAGTATCGAAAAGTCGCAAACCTTATTTCCAGTACGGGCGTTGCGCGCAACGCCCGTACAATTTAAAAAAATAAAACAGCATAATGCAATTTAGTTACATAAGAGGTTGTTTTGTCCGGAAAATAAGGTGAAAATAAGGTTTACGAATTTACGGATTTACGGATTTACGGATTTGGCTTACGCCACTACGCTTGCTGCGACTTACGACCAAGTTTCAGCAGTTGTTATGGAAGTCTGGGGGAGTTCCCCCATGACTCGGGAGCGCACTCCGAAGACTTGGGAGCGCACTCCGAAGATTCGGGAGCGCACTCCGAAGACTCGGGAGCACGCTCCGAAGACTCGGGAGCGCACTCCGAAGACTTGGGAGCGCACTCCGAAGACTCGGTAGCGCACTCCGAAGACTCGGGAGCACGCTCCGAAGACTTGGGAGCATGCTCCGAAGACTCGGGAGCGCACTCCGAAAACTCGGGAGCACGCTCCGAAGACTCGGGAGCACGCTCCGAGAGCTAAAAGTTAAGAGCGAGCTACCGCCGAAAAAAATAAAAAAATCGCAAAAACTATTGTAGATAAAAAATATTGTTTTATATTTGCAGCATTATAATGCTCTTTTATATTATTGAAAAAAGATATATTGAAAAATATATCGGTTCTTGTCTAACTGAAAGACTTCGACAGTTTTTGTGTAAAAGGATTAGGATTAGAAACCACAATGAAAACGTGGACTTTTATTTATCTTTTACACGGGTAGTCGAAGACCTTTCAGTTGATAAGTTAGTTCACGTTTCGGCTTTTTAATATGTAACGAATAAATAAAAACCGAAAAATTGGCAGCGAATAAAAAATCGTAGCGAGGGGTTGTTTTATAAAAAAAAGTTTGTGTTTGGAAACAACCCTGATACTACGAAAAGTTAAGAGTTAAGAACTAAGAGTTAAGAATGCTGACGTACTAAATCTTTAAATTTTTAAACTTTAAATTATACAATTATGAGAACAACATTTTTCCTTTTCGCAATGCTTGCAAGCGTTATGGCAAGCGCACAAACAACGGTACAAATTATGCCTGTTAGCGCCACGTACACTACTACACCAACCATTCAATTCAAAGTGAGTTGGACAAATCAATCAACCGACAACCACCGTAACAAAGTATGGCTATTTGTAGATTTCCAACCCGTCATTTCCCCTGCGCAAAAAGGGAATTGGCAACCGGCAACCATTACCGGAACAGTGCAAAAAACAGCGGGAACAGTAAGCGAACAAAGCGACCGTGGCTTCTTTCTGGAAGGAGCAACTACTGATTTTTCTGCTACGGTTACCGTACAATTAAGTAATACCGGTACACCGTTCAACTGGTGTGCTTATGCGTCCGATTGCCCGCCAAATATAGGTGATTACGATAACGGAACTTATACATTAAGAGGTACGCCGCCGTTTACGTTAATAGCTGCCAACGGCACAACGCAAACAGTACCGGACAAGACCATAGCCCAATCAGCATTGACCATTACACCGGTAACCATGACGGATGCGACCGGCTGTCCGGGTCATTTTTGCAAATACATTGGCCGCGATTTGTATGTAGATGCCACCCACAAATGCGATTTGCGCGCCAGCGGTGCAAAGAATTGGGAAGCGTATATAAAAGACACACGCGATAATGAATATTACAGGATAATCTTAATGCCTGATACCAAATGGTGGTTGGCGCAAAATGTGAAATATGCCCAAACAGGTACACAACCCAACTGGTGCAATAAAGATGAGTGTGGCAGATACTACAGTCATGCCACCGTACGTTCCGCATGGGGCGGCACAAGTGGCAGCGGCTCGAATAAACAAGGAATATGCCCTCCGGGATGGGTTTTACCCATATGGGCTGACTATAGCAATTTGACTTCCTTAATGTCTGGGACTACCAGTGTATGGATGGCTATGATAACGCCTTTGGATAGTAGATGCCCTATAAATGAACATTATGGTTGGAATAGTAAAAAAACACTGAATAATTGGGGTGGTACAGATAGCGCTGCGTGGGAATTTCTATTCTGTAACGATGCACCAAATAGAGTAATTGCAACTAATGACATAGACGGCGCTACAGCATGGGATTGCGGCCGCTACTTTACTCCAGGAGGTGGTGACTGGGATATCGTTCGCTGCTACCGTCCATAAGTAATTACTACAAGCATCCGGGTTATTACCGAAGTAATTAAAAAGATTACTTCATGCAACTGCATTCTTTCAATGTAGAAAGGGTGCGATACGATACCTATGGTTGCAGGCGTGAACGTATCCTCGTATTATCTTCCGGGATATCCGACCGGTTGCCCTAACAGGAGTTTTCCGTTTT
>JAIROQ010000164.1 GCA_031257455.1 Prevotellaceae bacterium
CCTCATACTTCATACTTCTCTTAGGAAACCAGCCTTTGCGTACGCGTTCGCGTTGTTGAAATAATTCGTAGATACTCCAGAATGAACTGCAGGCAAGAACGCCCAATAAGGATGACCAAAAAACATCCCGTATGAGCCATGCGGCTGCCGTACCTGCTATGCCGACGATTAAAAACACCCACCAGCAACGGACGCCGAAATAATATTCACTCTTTACTACAATGGGATGAAAAATTCCTATGATCAAAAAAGTGCACAATCCGATTAACACCCCTGTCAAATTGTTGGCAATAATAAATTCCATTAGCATCCTGTTCATTTTCCTGCAAAAATACTACAAAAAATACAATACCGCAACCCTTGAATCCATAACATATTTGCGAAAAAATCACTACCTTTGACAACTTTTTTGCAATAGTTTTAAATTCGTAATTATGAAAATATCGTACAATTGGCTGAAGGATTACCTGCCCATTACCGAAACGCCCGAACGGGTGGCGGAAGTTTTAACGGGCATCGGCCTGGAAGTGGAAGCCATCGAACGGCAGGAAGCGGTAAAAGGCGGCCTGCAAGGCGTGGTAGTAGGCGAAGTGCTGGAATGTATGCCGCATCCCGATGCCGATAAATTGCATGTAACAAAAGTGAACACCGGCGCCGGCGAGCCGTTGCAGATTGTGTGCGGCGCGCCCAATGTGGCGGCCGGGCAGAAAGTGCCGGTCGCGACTGTCGGCACAACGCTGTATTTTGCCAACGGAGACGAAGTGAAAATTAAAAAGTCGAAACTGCGCGGCGTGGAATCCGCCGGGATGATTTGCGCCGAAGATGAATTGGGCTTGGGCAGCAGCCATGACGGGATTATGACGCTTGCGCCGGAAGCCGTTCCCGGTACGTCGTTAAGCGAGTGGTTACATCTGGAAAGCGATATCGTGTTTGAAATCGGGCTGACCCCGAACCGGATTGACGCGGCGTCCCATATTGGCGTGGCACGCGATTTGGCGGCTGCATTAAATATGGATTTACGGATGGGGAAGATGTACGGATTTACTGAGGACGCTCCTGTTTCCGTTGCCTCTGCCTCTCCGCCGGTGCGTGTGGCGGTGGAAAATCCGGCGGCTTGCCCGCGTTATACCGGATGTACCATTCGCGGCGTAACCGTGCAACCCTCTCCGGGATGGTTGCAGCAACGCCTCACAGCTATCGGCGTGCGGCCAATCAACAATGTGGTGGACATAACCAATTATGTACTGCATGAAACAGGACAGCCGCTCCATGCCTTCGATGCCAATACGATTGACGGCGGCGAGGTCGTAGTGAAAACCTGTCCCGAAGGTACAAAGTTTATAACCCTCGATGGCGTGGAACGTACGTTGAGCGCGCAAGACCTGATGATTTGCAACGCCCGCCGCCCGATGTGTATGGCCGGCGTATTCGGCGGACTGGAAAACGGCGTAACCGGACAAACGAAAAACATATTTTTGGAAAGCGCGTATTTTCATCCGGTGTGGGTGCGCAAGACCGCCCGCCGGCACGGATTGAACACCGACTCCTCATTCCGCTATGAACGCGGCGCCGACCCGAAAGTTCCGCCGTATGCATTGAAACGCGCGGCGCAATTAATCCGGGATATTGCCGGCGGCGAAGCGGTGGGCGGGATAATAGATATCTATCCCTCGCCCGTTGCTCCTGCGGTGGTGCAGCTGGACTATGCGCGCATGGAACGGCTTATCGGTAAAAAAATAGACCGGGAAACCCTTCTCCGCATCCTGCAACGGCTGGATTTTGTGATTGACCGCGAAGACGCCGGAGGGTTGCAGGTAACCGTCCCGTCCTACCGCGTGGATGTTACGCGCGAGTGCGATGTAGTCGAAGAGTTGTTGCGCATTTATGGGTATAATAATGTGGAAATACCGGCGCACACGGTGGTTACGCTCTCCCATGCCGCCCGGCCGGATAAGGAAAAAATACAGAACACCGTGTCGGATTACTTGGTGGCAAACGGTTTTTATGAAATGATGAACAATTCGCTCACCAAAGCGGACTATTACCGGGCATTGCAGACGTTTCCGGCGGATAAGGCGGCACGCATCCTCAATCCGTTAAGCAGCGATTTGAATGTGTTGCGGCAGACCCTGCTGTTCGGCGGTCTGGAATCCATCGCGCATAACATCAACCGCCAGCAGGTCGATTTGAAATTATTTGAATGGGGCAACTGCTATGCTTTCGACTCCGCTCGGGACGATGGTTCGTTGAAGGCCTATACCGAGACATGGCAACTGGGCTTATTTATTACCGGTTTCACCTCCGGGCAGAATTGGCGTCAACCGCAGGAACGCGCGGATTTCTTCTACTTGAAGGGATACGTGGAAAATATTCTGGAACGCTTCGGCAGTACGGCCGGCCGTTTGGAAACGGACGAAGCGCCGGCAGATGTATTTTCCGGCGGACTGCAATACCTTTTGAACGGTAAGCCGGTGGCCGTAGCGGGCATTGTATCGAAAGAAATACGTCGCCTGTTCGACATCAAGCAGGATGTATTTGCGGCGGAAATAGCCGGCAGTGCATTGTTCAAAATAGCCAAAAACCATCAGGTACAGTATAGGGAATTACCCAAATTCCCCGAAGTGCGGCGCGACCTCGCGCTGGTGCTGGACGAAAAAATCACCTACGCCCAGTTGCGCGACCTTGCTTTCAAGACGGAGAAACATTTATTGACGCGCGTCAATTTGTTTGATGTATATCGCGGCGATAAACTGCCGCAGGGCAAGAAACAATATGCCCTCAGCTTTGTATTGCAGGATAAGGAAAAAACCCTCGCCGACTCCCACATTGAACGCATCATGGACAACCTGCTGAAAGCATTTATGCAACACTTTGCCGCGACACTGCGGTAGGGCTAAAAGATTTAAAAATTTAAAGATTTAAAGATTTAAGGTTGGCGTGCGCCTTAAATCTTCAAACCTCCAAATCTCCAAATCTCCAAATCATCAAATTTCCAAATCTCTTATTTATATCCTAACTTCCCAAGTACTTTATCGCTCAGGTCGAAGCGGGGAGCGGTGTACAGGACGGATGGATTGGAGGTGATGTCTATGATGATGGCATAGCCGTCTTGGGTGGCGACTTCTTTCACGGCATTTTTTATTTGTTCGATAATGGGATCGAGCAGTTCCGTTTTCTTTTTGTCTAATGTGCCGTCTTGTCCGAAATATTGGCGTTGCAGTTCTTTTGTTTCTTTTTCTTTGGTGATAATTTCATTTTCGCGGCGTTGTTTCATGTCGTCCGTCAGCAATACTTTATCGGCCTGGTATTTTTTGTAGAGTTCTTCCAGGGCGGTGTACCGTGTTTCAATTTCTTTTTCGTATTGCTGCGAAAGTTTGTCTAACTGGTCTTGCGCCGTTTTGTAAGCAGGAATTTTTTTCAGGATATATTCCGTGCTGATGTATCCCACCTTATTGGTGTTTTGCGCCGTAGCGGACAATGCTATGCCGGCTAAGGCTACGAGGAATAAAATGTGTTTCATAACAGTATTTTTTTATAGTTCTTTTATCTTCATTAAAACTGCATGCCGAAGGTAAAGGCGAAGTTACTGCCGTTGGCTTCGGAATTGCCGACTACCGGGTCAAAGCCATAGCCCCAGTCAATGCCGAGGATACCGACTATCGGCAGCATTACTTTGACGCCCACGCCGGCAGCGCGTTTAATCGCAAAGGGGTTGAATTGTTTTATATCCGACCATGCGTTGCCGCCTTCAAGGAAGAGGCAGGCATAAATTTGGGCTTGCTGTTCCATGATAACGGGATGCCGCAATTCCAGCGTGAACTTGTCATATACGTGGCCGGCATACGCGCCGTTCACCAATGGCGTGATAGACGAGTTGGCGTATCCGCGCAGGGCAATATTTTCCTGACCGTAGCGGTTATAGCCCGTCATGCCGTCACCGCCGAGGATAAAGCCTTCAAAGGGCGAATAACCCAAACTCCTGTTGAAAAAGCCCAGATAGCCGAACTGCACCCGCGAGAGCATCACAAAGTCGCCGACAAGCTGCGTGTATAATGCGCCTTTGAATGTCCATTTGTGGTATTCTATCCATTTATATTTTTCTGCCGCCGACATGGTATTGTAATCTACATTTCCGCGGAACAGCGAGTAGGGCGGCGTGATTTGCAAACTCAGTGAAAACTCCGACCCCTTGCGCGGATAGAAGGGCTGGTCGGTGGAATTGCGGCTGAACTGTATCCGCCAGCTGATGTTGTGGGAAAGGCCGTCCGTAAATCCATAGTAGCTTTCCGGCCAGTTGAACAGGTTGTAGCGTTGAAAACTCAGTTCGTTGTAGAGTTGGAAATAGGAATCCGGCCATTGCAGGCGGGTGCCGATACCTGCCGATATACCGAGCGTTTCCATCCATCTGTCCACCGACTGGAAATAATAGGAAGCATTTGTTTCCCGCGTAAAATAAGCCGTTACCGAGAGCGAGGTCGGTTTTTTCCCGCCGAGCCACGGCTCTACGAATTGCAGGGAGAAGGCGGTATAATAGGTTCCCTGTATTTGCAGGCGCAGCGCCAATGTTTGCGCATCGCCGGAAGGTACCGGCCGCCATGCGCCTTTCTTGAATAACCGGCGAATGGAAAAGTTCGTGAACCGTACGCCGACCGTGCCTACAAATGTATTACCGCCCCAGCCGCCGGAGAGTTCCAGCTGGTCGTTGGCTTTTTCCGTCAAAATATAGGAGAGGTCAACCGTATTGTCCTGCGGATTGGGGGTCACGCGGAATCCTTCCTGCGACATTATTTTCTCCGCTTCAAAGTTGCCGCTCGAAGACAGTTCGCGCAGGGAACGTTCAAATGCCGTACGACTCCACAGGTAGCCCGGCTTGGTGTACAGTTCGCGGCGTATCACCCGTTCGTTGGTTTTTATATTTCCCGAAATATTTATCCGTTTGAACATGGCCTGTTCGCCTTCGTACATCCGCATTTCAAAGTCTATCGAGTCGCCAATCACGGCTACTTCTACGGGGTCTATTTGAATAAAGAGATAACCGTTGTCGGAATACCACGTGCTCACTGAACCCTGCTCGCCGCCCAGTTTTTTCTCCAACAGCACGCGGTCATAGACATCGCCTTTTTTAATGCCTAAAATATTGTCCAATATTTCCGCCGGCAATTTGGTATTGCCCACCCATGTGACATTCCTGAAATAATACCGTTTTCCTTCGTCCACCGTCAGCTTGATGCCCAACCGTTTTTCGTTGATGACATATACCGAATCCGCTATGATTTGCGCATCGCGGTAGCCTTTTTCATTATAAGCGGTGATAATATTTTCCTTGTCGTTTTCAAATTCATCGGCCTTAAATTTTTTACTGCTGAAGAAATTCCGCAGGGTATTGGCTTTTGTCTTTTTCATCGCCCGCGCCAGTTTCCGGTCGGAAAGCGCGGTATTGCCTTCAAAGTCGATTTGTTTTATTTTTACTTTGCTTTTCCTGTCTATGTCGAACGTCACCCGGATGGCATTACTCACCATCGTATCGTTTTGCTGGATGACATTGACTTCGGCATTCAGGTAGCCTTTTTCGGCATAGTATTTTTTTATAAGGTCAATCGAGGTATTGATGACGTATTCGGAATATTCACTGCCGCGGCGCAGTTTCAGGCGTTCCATCAGGTCTTCCTTTGCGCTTTTCTTAACGCCCTCGCCGCTGAATGACCACAGCGATACGCGGGGTCGTTCGGATAGGTGAATATTCAGGTACACCCGGTCGCCTACCACGCGCGGAGCAGTTATCGAGATATCGGAAAAATAACGCATCGCCCAAAGTTTGCGGGCAATTTGCGACAACCGGTCGCCGGGTATCATCACCGTGTCGCCGACAGACAGGCCGACCAGCGAAAGGATTTGTTCGGTAGTATAATATTTCACGCCGGAAATGGTCACGTCCGCCACGATGTAGGTTTGCGGGTCATTATAATTAAACGAGCCCGGAGCGCCTTGCAGTTGCGCCGTATCTGCCGGCATATTTTTTGCGGATGGGATACTGTCTGCCGGTTGTGCAACCGCTGTTGTTATACAGAACAGGAATGCCGGAATAAGAATAATCCGTCCGGCGATAATATTCGGGAAATACCTCATGCAAGTTGTTCTTCTGTCATATTTTTAGAAATAGGATGCAAATATACTAAATAAATGATAAATGATAAAATCGGTTTTTT
>JAIROQ010000180.1 GCA_031257455.1 Prevotellaceae bacterium
TTGCAATAAGATTACACGCCAATGAATATAGTGGAACAGAACATAGGAAACGTAGCCAAACTTTGCGAACAATACAAGGTAACGGGGCTAATTAATGTGTTAATGTGACTAATGTGCTAATGTGACTAATTGGGCTGACGCGCCAGCAAATTAGAAATCAGAAATCAGAAATTAAGAATTGTGCGCTTGCCGCGACTTATGACTTATAACTTACGACTAAAAGCCCTTTTCAACTTTCCACTCTCCACTTTCAACTAAAAAAAAGCCGCCGGTACATTTCTGCACCGGCGTTTTTTTAAAAGTGGTCATTGGGCTCTCTACGCAATAAGGAAAAATCTTTGTCCGAACGGGGTTAATGATTGTTCGCTGCGTAATAGTTTTTAGCAAGATTGATAACAAATTGTCGAAGCTCTTCTAACCTAAACTCAATTATAAAATTCTGTTGAGGGTTTCTTATTATTACACCCTCCCAATGACTTTCATTATCTGCGCCCGCAGCATTAAAAGCTCTTATATGCTGATGCGCTATTCCATGCCTTATATTCTTTATAAGCCAAACCTTCTTTTTGTTTAGATACTTCGTTTTATCGGGTATTCCCAGTATCGATAAAAATTCCATGTTAATGACGCCACGTAAAAATTTATTGCTCGGACGTTTTGTCTCGTTTTTTCCCTGCTCTGCAATTATAACAATTGTTCCAAGCAAACAATTCATTAAGAAGGTTGCTTCCCTGCCGAACGCTTTTATTGGCTCGTATCCCCGTTCCAATAAATCTACTGTTCTTTTGACAAATTCTTTTTGATAATTGATAATCATAATCGTTTATTTTTACTGTTTTTCTTTTTTATAAGGTTTCATTTTGCTACCCCTGTGGGGGGTATCTAATGCGCCGCCTACTCCCTTAAATTAAGGATAGTTAAAACAACTGTTGGAGCGGCAACTTAGTTAATCATGCACGCAACGTACAGGAACGATAAAAGATATATCCTGGGCTGAGTAAGGGCCACCAGTGTCGTCCCAGTGTATAGCATGACCCACGGTGCCAGGTCTCTGACCACCGCCCACGCACGGGAATTGAGAGATCCCAGGTGCAGCTGAGTATGTGCGATCAATCTGTAGCAGCTGGCCGTTATAGCATGCGTGTCTGACGATTGTTTTCAACCCCAAACATAGTGAATTTTCTATCGTATAGTCTGTGCGACCGGTTGCGCCGACACACCAGCATTCAACATTGTCTATTATTTGCGTTTGTCCACTTATGCCCCATAAGCTCGCGAGTTCACCCGGCGCGTACGAAGGCACGTGCCATCCATCGGGGCATGGGTCATTAACAGCCTCCCATCCGTCCTGTTTATAGACACCGGTATTCCATGGTTCTCCCGACGGGCTGCTGGTCATCGGGTCAGTCGCCGACCATCCCACGCGGCGGTTATACTGGTACAGCATCCCGTTATCGGCAGGCGAGGCGGCAAAAACGCCCGGCTCGGCCACATTGTACTTTGCCCAAATCTTTCCGTTAATCAGCACGCCGTCCGGGTGCGTAGGCACCGCCACCGTCAGCGAACGCATGATGACATGGTCGTCATCGTCTGAAATCAGCAGCGTTGCCACGCCGGCGGCCTGTCGTTGGTTAATCCATTCATCGGCGGTTACTATGATTTTTTTATTGGTTTCATCTACGGTGATGGTCCATTCGTCCGTAATATCAAGTACCCTTATAATTTTCACATTGCCGGTAACAGTATAGGGAATTTCCTTTGTTTCGCCCGGCGTAAACATAACGGGCTGCGGGAAACTGATGCTGATATTCACCGGCCGGTATTTCGGCAGGGTCAGCGTGCCGCCGCCCACGAGGGTCAGGATGACATAGTCGTCATGCGAATTATCGATACCGGAAAAAACGGCGTCCGTGGCGCCCGGGGCGCCGGGTTCGCCGGGTTCGCCCTTCTCGCCGGTGGCTTTTACGCCGGTAGCAGTCCATGTCTCGCCGCCGTCTGTGGAAATTTCCCATTCATCCGTCACGGGGTTGATGCGCACCTGCGGGCTAATGGCGTCTGTTCCGTCTTTGCCGTCTTCGCCGTCTTTTCCGATAACCGGCAGCTTGTTTCCGGCGGCGTCCAGTATAAATTCGCCGCCCAGCGTCCAGTAATAGCGGTCGTCCGCGTCTTTTTTCACGCCGATGACGGGGGCGTTGATACCGTCCTGCCCATGCCTTATCACAATGGGGTTTCCTTTGGCAAAGGTAATGGTGTAGCCCGTTTGCACGCCGTTTTCCATAAAGGGCGTAACGCCGGTAACATAGTCGCCTTCTTCGATGGCGGTAATGATTTCGGGCAAAATCGTAATGTTGGCATTCACGGTGCGCGACCAGGCCTCGAGGCTGTCGATCCGCGCCTTTTGCAAGGCAAGTTCGGCGCGGATTTCATCAATGTCTTTTTTCATGCAGCCGCCGGCCAGCAGGGCGCCCAAAAGCGCCATTCCTAAAAGGAGTTTTGCAGTTCTCATAATTTTGTTGTATTAAAGTTAATGATTATGTATTTTCCATACCAGTCCTGCGGTCATGCTCCACAGGGCGTTGTGGGCTACGTAGCCCACCGTGACGATGTTATCAAAATGGTTATCGGTAATCCAGTTGGCCGCGCCTTTCAGTTCCACGCCGATGGCCGGATGAAAGTCATAGCGCAGGGCCACGCTGCCGCCCAGTCCGAGGCTGAGGGGTTTATTCCGGCGGGGGGCGGCAAAAAGCGCGTCTTCCGCCCGGGTATAAATTTCCGAACGGAAATGTTGCAGATATACCGCCGGGCTGACAATCAATTTCAGTTTGGCGGCGGCCGGATTTTTCCCGAAAATCCTGTTGGCATTGAAGTCGGCATGCAGTCCTGCGCCGAACATCGCAATGGCGGCATAGAGGTCGCCGTATCTTTTGGTGTCAAAAGGCTGCGGGATATAATAGGTCATCCCGCCGGCGTCCATCAGGTAATCCATGGCATAGTCGCGTGCGCCGGCTTTATTGGCGGCATATTCCAGCGAAAGGCTCATGCCGAAGAAGGAATTAAACCGGTAGCCGGCCTGCACGCCGGCAAGGTAACCGGTATAGGTTTTGCCGGCGGCAGTCGAGGTAAAGTCGCCCCAGAAGAACGGCAGGCCGCCGTGAATGCCCACATGCCAGTAGCGTGACGGCGCGGCATTAAAATACGCCCTGCCATACCGCGACCACGATTGTGTATTGCCGGACAACGCCGGCAGCAAGAAAAAGAGGGTAATTAATAAATTTTTCATTGTTTAAGGTTTACAGTTTCAGGTTTCAGGTTTAAAGTTTAAGGTTTCAGGTTTACAGTTTCAGGTTTAAAGTTTAAGGTTTAAGGTTGGCTGACGCCACATCAGCAAACTACTTTAACTACTTTAACTACTTTAACTACTCTAACTACTCTAACTCCTTTAACTCCTCTAACTACTTAAGGTATTATCACGCTTACAATCGGCGACCAGGGGCCTTTCAGGCCGCGGGTGTTTTCCCAGCGGATGGCATAGTAGAGGGTTTTCCCGCGGTCGGGTCCTTCAAATTTGAGGGTGAGGGGCGGGTCTGTGTCGAAGGAGGAATGCGTGAGGTCGTTCCAGTCGGTGGTGGGCGCCTCGAGGATAGCCCAGGCGAATTCGGCGCCGTGCTGCCCGTCCGGTTTGGCGCTTGACCGCTTGCCGCCTTTGGGGTAGTAATAAAAAGTAACCTGTCCGGCTACGGCCGTATTCACATCGCAATCCGGGGCGTCGGTAGCCACCGGCGCATCCGTGCGCGTCTTTTTGTGAATAGGCAGGCCGAGGTTATCGCGGTCGCCGTTTGTTACGCGGTGGTTGAAAGTCAGGTATTCATTCGTTGACTGTCGGGTTTTTTCAACCAGCGCATCTCGCGCGTCATTTTTGTCCTGTACCGCCGCTTTGGTGCGGGTGGCGGGCGCATCGGCGATAGCGAGTTTCGCCCTGAATGTATTTAGCAGCGCGGTCAACGCTGCATGTTCTTCTGCGGGAAATTCAATCCGCGGCAGGATACTGGCCAGCACGGCCAGAAAGTTGGTAGTCCAAGTCAGTAAATCCTTGTCTTTTCTTGGAATGTAATTGTTTGAACTCATAATTGTTGTTTTTTAGTTTATAATAAAAGTTTATTGGTTTGACGTCTGACAAAAATGTTCCGTAGAGCGCTCCGGGGTCTTCGTAGAGCGCTCCGAAGTCTTCGTAGAACGCTCCCAAGCCTTCGTAGAGCGCTCCGAAGTCTTCGTAGAGCGCTCCCAAGTCTTCGTAGAGCGCTCCCAAGTCTTCGTAGAGCGCTCCGAGGTCTTCGTAGAGCGCTCCGAGGTCTTCGTAGAGCGCTCCGAAGTCTTCGTAGAGCGCTCCGAGGTCTTCGTAGCCTGCTCCGAAGTTCCCGGCATATCTCCCGGAAGCTCCGTAACAGCTATGGAAACAGCCGGATATTTTCCCGCAAGACCTGCCGGAAAAGCGACACTATATATAAAGGTATAACGAGCAGGCGGCGTACCACCGGACGCCTGCGCAGTGCATGTCCTCCTGAAACCCTTGCAGGACAAGGCTTCCAGAGCATGCTCCGCTGTAACTAACTGATGTTCAAATAGTTGGGGGGGGGGGGGGTGAACCGATTAATAATGAACAAGGAACTGTGCACAGTGCAGAGTGAACAGGGAATGAAGAAGCATGGGGAAATGCTGGTCTCCGCAGGTCGTTTCTTTGTTGTCCGGTTGTCCGTATCATAGGTTGTGCTGCTTTGTTTGTGCGCTTCGCGCGTTACGCTATTCTTTGCGCTTTTCTCTACTTTTTACCCTTCACTCTTAACGCTTCACGCGCTGCAAAGGTAAGAACTTTTTTTTAAATAGCAAATTTATTTTGAAAAAAAGTAGTTAAATGTAGTTAGAGGAGTTAAAGTAGTTAGAGGAGTTTTTTTTAGTGGAGAATGGAGAGTGGAGAGTGGAAAATGGCTTTTAGTTATGAGGTATGATGTATGAATTGCTGGCGCGTCAGCTTAAATCTTTAAATCTTTAAATTGGCGTCAGCCCAATTAGTCACATTAGTCACATTAGCACATTTCCAAATCCGTAAATCTGTAAATTGCTCTTAATTTCTAATTCGTAATTCGATAATAGTTTCTTGCGGGTTGGGGGCAGCGAAAACCGCATTGCCGGCTACTAAAATATCAGCGCCGGCGGCATAGAGTTGCGCGGCATTTTGAAGATTTACGCCGCCGTCCACTTCAATAAGCGTAGCGGCTTTTTCCCGGCGGATAATCTCTTTCAGTTCCTTTATCTTCTGCAATGAGCGGGAAATAAATGCCTGTCCGCCAAAACCCGGATTGACCGACATAATCAGTACAAAATCGGTTTCGTGAATAACTTCCCTCAACAGGCACACCGGCGTATGCGGATTTATTGCCACGCCGGCTTTCATGCCTGTGGCGCGGATATGTTGCAGCGTGCGGTGCAGATGGGTACATGCTTCATAATGCACCGATAAATAATGTACCCCAGCGGTATGAAATGCGTCAATATATTTCTCCGGCTTTTCAATCATCAAATGCGCATCCAGCGGTTTTTTGGCTTTTGCCGCAATAATTTCGACCACCGGAAAACCATACGAGATATTCGGCACAAAATGCCCGTCCATTATATCCAAATGAAACCAGTCGGCCACGCTGCTGTTAACCATTTCTATTTCTTCATTTAGCCGGCCGAAATCGGCGGCAAGCAGGGATACGGAAAGCATTTATCGGTAAAAATTTTCACAAAGATACGCAAAATAATTTGCCGATTGATTTATTTATTGTATTTTTGCATCGTTTTTCGCATGCAATGAATTCCACCTTTTTATTTTGAAACTTTATAAAACAATATTTCCCGGTGGGTCATTTCTGCACCAAATCCCTTTATTTCATTAGAAACAATTTAATTTTTTATGTACGACATTTTAACTTTAAATCAGAAAACCATTGAAGAATTACGCGCTATTGCCGAAACTTTTACAAAATTGAAAAAGGTAAATTCGTTGGAAAAAGACGAGCTTATTTACCGGATTCTGGACGAACAGGCGATTAGTTCTATTAATGCAAAGCCGAAAAAAACGATTGCAAACGTTGCCAAAACCCCCGCAAAGGGCGAAAGGAAACATCGCGAACGCGTGAATAAACCGGCAAAAGATGCGCCGCAACCAAAAAATAATGCGGCGCCACAACCTTCCACTCCTGCAGCCGTTGAAGCAGCGGCAAAGCAAGAGGTAGCAAAGCAACCGAAAAAATCAGGAACCAGACCGGTAGGACGTCCGAGAAAAAATCAGGTTGCCCCGGCGCCGGCACAACCGGTTAAGCCGGTTGAAACGCCGGTAGTCGCGGAAACAGCGCCTGTCATTCCGGCGGAAGCGCAACCGGTTGCAAAACCGCAGGCAACGGCGGAAAAAGCCGGTAAACCCCATGCCAAGAAAGGCAATGGTCACAGCAATGGCAACGGTAACGGTAATGGTAATGGTAACGGCAACAGTAATGGTAATGCCGGAAACAGCCAGCAAAAAAAATACGAATTTGAAGGAATTGTAGAAGCTACCGGCGTATTGGAAGTCATGTCGGACGGCTACGGTTTCCTTCGTTCGTCTGATTACAATTATCTTAATTCGCCTGACGATATTTATGTTTCGCAATCGCAAATAAAATTGTTCGGCTTGAAAACCGGCGATACTATTACCGGCGACATCCGTCCGCCGAAAGAAGGCGAAAAATATTTCCCGATAGTGCGCGTAAATCACATTAACGGCCGCAGCCCCGAATATATTCGCGACCGCGTCCCGTTTGACTTTTTGACGCCGTTGTTCCCTACCGAGAAATTCAACATCACCGGAAAAGGCCACAATAACCTTTCCATGCGTGTGGTGGACATGTTTTCGCCAATCGGCAAAGGGCAACGCGGCCTGATAGTCGCGCAACCGAAAACCGGTAAAACCGTTTTGTTAAAAGACGTAGCGAATGCCATTGCCGGCAATCATCCCGAAGTTTATATGATTGTGCTGTTGATTGACGAACGTCCCGAAGAAGTTACGGATATGGCGCGTAGCGTGCGTGCAGAAGTAGTTGCTTCCACGTTCGACGAACCGGCGGAACGCCACGTGAAAGTGGCCAATATTGTGCTGGAAAAAGCAAAACGACTGGTGGAATGCGGACATGACGTAGTGATTTTGCTGGATTCCATTACACGTTTGGCACGCGCCTTTAATACCGTACAGCCGGCGTCCGGCAAGGTATTGAGCGGCGGTGTGGATGCGAATGCGCTGCACAAGCCGAAACGTTTCTTCGGCGCGGCGCGTAATATTGAAAACGGCGGCTCGCTGACCATCCTCGCCACAGCCTTGATAGATACCGGCTCGAAGATGGACGAAGTAATTTTTGAAGAATTTAAAGGCACCGGCAATATGGAATTGCAATTAGACCGCAAACTGTCGAACAAACGCGTATTTCCTGCGGTGGATGTTACGGCCAGCGGTACACGCCGTGAAGATTTGCTGCTTGAAAAACCCACCATGAACAAAATTTGGGTATTGCGCAATTACCTTGCCGACATGAATTCCGTAGAAGCGATGGAATTCCTGCGCGACCGCATGCACCACACCAACAGCAACGAAGAATTTTTAATCTCGATGAACGGGTAGAGACAGTTGGAAGTGGCAGTAGGCAGTTGCAGTAAGCAGTAAGCTGTAAGCAGTAACAGTAGGCAGTGATAGTGGGGCGGACAAATGTTCGCCCTACTGCATTATGCCGGAAAAGATTTTTTCAAAAAAAATTGTCTTTAAAAAATATTGTTTTATATTTGCACCATTATTATGTTTCTTTGACGTATTGAATTTGATATATTAAAAATATATCGTTTTAACTTTTATTCGATGTACTAATCGAAATCTGGAAAATTTCAAATCTGCATGAATATAAGTAAAAACGACCATGCCAAGAGTGGATATGGGTTGTTGTACTTATAAGCAGATTGGGTCTTCCAGAACCTCGATTAGTGATAAATACAGCACTCGTTTCCGCTTTTGGCTTTTTAGTGGAATAAGAAAAAAATCAGGGTAAAAGTTGAAGAAATAAATTGTAGAACTTAATTTCTACAATAAATGGCAGCGAATAAAAATTCGTAGCAAGGGGTTGTTTTATAAGAAAAAGTTTGTGTTTGAAAAACAGCCCTAATGCTACAAAAATAATAACAATTAAAAATTAAATGTTATGAAAAAAATTCTTCTTTTCTTGTGCTTGTTGCTATTGGCAGCAAGTTGCGCCACGCAAAAACAAACAGCAAACAATGCTGTGCCGTATGTGTATTATACCGGCGATGATGCGCCGGCGGCGTCTGCCATGTTCCGGTATGCAGATGGACAATAAATGTGTATTGTCCGTAGGACAAACATAGCAATAGAAAAATGCATCCATCACACCAGCTTGTCCGTAGGACATGCATCCCCTACGGGGAAAAAGACATTTGGAGGAATTTGTTCTATTGATATGAATGCCCTCACGGGCAACAATAATGAATAAACAAATTAAAAAATAACAATTATGAAAAAAATTCTCTTTCTTTTCGCCCTGCTTGCAAGCATCACCGCAAGCGCCACCGTAACCGTTACGCCATTGAGCGTAGATTATTCTAACAAAAAAGTAACCTTTCGCGTGTCATGGACAAATTCTCCTGCTGCGCCGTATAATAACCGCGTGTGGGTGTGGGTTGATTTGTGTCCCATTACCGGTACTTCACCGGGTACATTTGCCCAAGCTGTCATCAGTGGGGCTACGGCTACTGCCGGAAACATACTTACTGTTTCCAACAACACGCGCGGCTTTTATGTAACAACCAACCCCTCGACTGTTACCGCTACATTGAGCAATGCCACCGGTAAATTCAATTGGTGCGTGTATGGCAGCGATGCTCCGCCGAAGGTAACGGCAAATAATGGGACATATACTTTATACGGCACGCCGCCGTTTACCCTGACAGCTGCGAACGGCACAACGACACAAACAGTAGCGGCAAACGCCATTGCCACCTCTGCCGTAACCATTACGCCCGTCACATTAACCGATCGGACAGGCTATCCGGGCGTTTTCTGTATTTATACCGGCAGCGATTTGTACATTGACGCCACGCACCTTTGCCAACAACGCACCAGCGGCGCAAAGAATTGGGAAGCCCACATAAAAGATAGCCGGGATAGTCGATTGTATAGAATTGTACTGATGCCTGACCAAAAATGGTATATGGCGCAAAATTTAAATTACAGAGGCGTTACTTATTATTGTTATGGTAATAATTCATCAAATTGTAATGAAACAAATGGGGTATGGTATCAAAACCCACCAGTAACAAGCACGCTGTGTCCGAGTGGTTGGAGTCTGCCTTCATGCCAAAATTGGACAAATTTAATATCCAATTATAATATGACGAACGCAACTTTGAAATCTACCACATGTTCAGGGGTTGATACGTATGGTATGAGAGCAATGTGCGTGGGTCTGTACTCATCAAATGTGGGGGGATGGATATATCAAGGTCAATGTGATCGATGGATAGTGCCAGCTACATACCAATCTGCATTGCACATATACAACTATGGTTCCTATACCATAACATGCGAGTGCTCCCATGGCGGCTGTACGTCAAACACAGATTACGATACTGTTCGTTGTTTCCGCCAACTGTAATTTTAACCATATCGCGACAAGCGCACTAATTCTTAATTTCTAATTTCTAATTTGCTCCGGCGTAAGCCAAATCTGTAAATCTGTAAATCTGTAAATCTGTAAATGGTCACTCCAATTCCTAATTCAAAAAGGGGTATCGATAGTCTATCGGCGGCACAAGGCATTCCTTGATGGTGCGGGGACTTGTCCACCGGAGGAGATTGAGGTAGCTTCCGGCTTTGTCGTTCGTTCCGCTGCGGCGGGCGCCGCCAAAAGGCTGCTGCCCTACCACTGCGCCGGTCGATTTGTCGTTGAAATAAATATTGCCTGCCGCATATCTCAAGCGTTGCGCCGCATCCACCAATGCATGGCGGTCTTGCGCAAATACCGCGCCGGTCAGGCCGTAGGGCGAGGTTTCGTCAAGCAGTTGCAGTGTTTCCGTCCATTTGTTTTCGGGATAAACATACACGGAAAGCGCCGGCCCGAAGATTTCTTCTTCCATCGTAACAAAATGCGGGTCGCTCACTTCAATGACAGTCGGCTGTATGAAATATCCCTGCGATTTGTCGCCCTTGCCGCCCGCGATAATCGTAGCTTCGGGCGCATTTCGTGCGCGGTCGATATAGCTCATAATGGTATCGAACGAGGTTTCGTCAATGACGGCGTTATGGTAGTTGCTGAAATCACGCACGTCTCCGGTTTTGATGGTGGCCAGCATGTCGCAGAGTTGCTGTTTCACTTCCGGCCAGAGGTTGGACGGGATATAGGCACGCGATGAAGCCGAACATTTCTGTCCCTGGTATTCAAACGAGCCGCGAACCAGCGCCACCGCCAGCTCCTGCGCTTTCGCCGATGGATGCGCGATGACGAAGTCCTTGCCGCCCGTTTCGCCAACTAATCGCGGATAGGAACGGTAGCCGGAAAGGTTGTTCGCCGCCGTTTGCCACAGCTGGTCGAACGTGGCGGTAGAGCCGGTGAAGTGCAGGCCGGCAAAGTGCGGACTTGCCAGCGCCGCATTGCCGATGATGCGTCCCGCACCGGGCAGGAAGTTTACCACGCCGGCGGGCAATCCGGCTTCCTGAAATACTTTCATCAAAAAATAGTTTGAGAAAAGGGCGGTGGTAGCCGGTTTCCAGAGGGTCGTGTTGCCCATCAGCACGGGCGAAAGGTTCAAGTTCGAGGCGATGGCCGTGAAGTTGAAAGGCGTTACCGCCAGTACAAATCCTTCGAGCGGACGGTATTCCATGCGGTTGATGACGCCCGCTTCGCTGTGCGGCTGGTCGCTGTAAATACGGCCGGCATAGTGGGCGTTGAAGCGCAGGAAGTCGATATTTTCGCAGGCCGAGTCTATTTCCGCCTGAAAGGCATTTTTGCTCTGCCCAAGCATGGTGGCGGCATTCAGGAGGGCGCGGTATTTCTTCACCGCCAGTTCGGCTATCCGCAGCAGGATGGCAGCGCGTTCCTCCCATGGAAACCGTTCCCATTCTTTCTGTGCCTGTACGGCGGCCGCTACCGCCGCTTCCACTTCTTTGACGCCTGCTTTGTGGTAGGTGGCCAATACCTGCCGGTGGTCGTGCGGCATTACCACCGTGCCGGTATCGCCCGTATATACTTCGCGCCCGCCAATGATAACGGGGATTTCAACCGTTCCTGACGACAGTCGCGTTAATTCGTCCTGCAGTTCCTTGCGTTCGGGGCTGCCGGGAGCATAGCTTTTCACCGGCTCGTTGGCCGGACAGGGAAAATGATAAATAGTCATAATTATGAGGTATGAAGTTTGAATTATGAGGTATGAATTATGAATTATGAGGTATGAAGTATGCCGGCGCGTCAGCCAACTCATACTTCATACCTCATACTTCATACTTCACACTAATATCCGAAAATTTCTTCGAGCGTTACCGTTTGTACCGGCGCAATGTTTTTCATGGCTTCGGCGTCCACTTCTTTTTTGTCGCCCAGAATGCAATATACATACGGCAGGCCTTTGATATATTTTTCCTGAAATGCTTTTACATCCTGCAACGTGAATTGCGGTACCTGTTCAAATATATCTTTGCGCTTGTCGTAGGTATAGCCGAATTTTTGTGCATCCAGATAATTCCACAGCACCGTTTCGCGGATAATGCGGTCTGTGCGTATCGTGGCGATGATGGCTTCTTTCGCGACATTGAATGATTTTTCGGATTCGGGCAGGTTGTTCAGTATATCTTTAAATGCATTGACCGCATCCGTCAATTTATCGTTTTGCGTGCCGATGTAGGCGAACATGGTATAATTTAATTCCGGCTTGGATACGCTGCTGTAACTTGCCTGCGCCGTGTAAGCCAGGCCGCGTGCTTCCCGCATTTCCTGAAAGACGATAGCATTCATGCCGCCGCCGAAATATTCGTTATACACCCGGCGGACGGGTTCAAGTTCTTTGGCGTAAGGAATGCCTTTGGAGTGCATCCCCATGATGAGCTGCCGCGAATCATAGTGGGTGAAAAGCACTTTATTTTCGGGCGTTTCCACCTGCGTGAATACCGTAGCCGGCAGCAGCGGTTGGAAGGTTTCCGGCGTTTTGTGCAGGTCGGTCAGGGCTTGTACCAGTTCGTCCTGTGTTTTCGGGCCGTAATAAAGTATTTTATGTTCATAGCTGTTGATAGCCTTGATGCGTTTAATGAGGTCTTCGGGTTTCAGGGCGTCCAGTTCTTTTTTGCTCAAAATATTGGTGGCAGACGATTTCGGCCCCCAGACAGCATAACTGTAAAGCATGTTGAATATGCGCCCCTGGTTCAATTTGGCGTTGGCGCGGGATTTGGCAATATCTTTCCGCAGGTTGTCGAATGCTTCCCTGTTCACTTGCGGGTCGGACAGGAGGTCTTCCAGCAAGCCCAGCGCTTTTTCAAAATTTTCATTCAGTCCCGACAGCGATACATATACCCGTTCGCTGCTTGACGACACGTTAAACGAACAGGCCAATTTATAAAATTCGCTCTTGATTTGTTCCGGCGTATAGTTGGACGTGCCGAGATAGCTCAGGTAACTGAAAGCCGTACCCAGCGCCTTGTCGCTGTTGCTGCCCATTTCCAGCAGGTAGGTCAGTTCAAAGGTATTGTTTTCCGTATTCTGTTTATACAGCACGGGCAAGCCTTTGAGGGTGGTTTGCTGCAAGTCTTTTTCATAATCCAGAAATACCGGCTCGATAGGCGTTACCTGAATAGCTTTGATTTCTTTCAGGTATTCGCTTTCGTCATCACGGTTGGTAGCGACCGGCGTAATGGCTGGTTTATCGATTTTCTTGATGCCCGGGTCTTCGCCCTGCCGTTTATAAATGACGGCATAGTTGTCGCCTAAATGGGCATTGGCGAAATCGACAATCTGCTGTTTGGTCAATTTTGACTGGCGGTCAAGTTTGCCGACTGCCTTTTCCCAGGGCGTTTTATTCACAAAAGCGTCCATCAGCCGGCGGACGCGCGACTGGTTGGACTGGTTGGCATAAATTTCCTGCAGTTTCAAATTATTGATGGTCGCTTCAATCAGCCAGTCTTCAAATTCGCCTTTTTTCAGCAGTTCGATTTGTTCCAGCAGGATGTCCTTTACCTGTTCCAGCGTTTGCCCCTGTTTCGGGCGGCCGGTGAGGACGTACACCTGGTAATCCGCCATGTTATATATGCCGCCGCTGGCGCTCAGGACGCGCTGTTTCTGGTTTACATTCAAATCCAGCAAACCGGCCTGTCCGTTGTTCATCAGGTAATCCAGCATTTCCAGTGTCTCCACTTCGGGCGAATTGGCGTCCGGGAAGCGGAAGCCGATGGTTACATTTTCGGCGTCATTGCCCAATACTTCTTTTACTATCGGTGCGGTTATCGGCGCGGCTTCTTCGGCTACAAAGGCCGGCACGTCTCCGGCCGGCAGGCTCGAAAAATATTTGTCTATTATCTCAATCGCCCGGTCGGGGTCGAAGTCGCCGGACAGGATGACCGCCATATTATTGGCTACATAGTACGAACGGTAATGGTTTTTGATATTCACAATCGAAGGGTTTTTCAGGTGCTCCTGCGAGCCGAGAACAGTTTGCGTACCGTAGGTGTGATGCGGGAACAGTGCGGCAAGCAAGGCTTCGTACGCTTTGCGGCTGTCGTTGGTGAGCGAACGGTTTTTCTCTTCATACACCGTTTCCAGTTCGGTATGGAATAAGCGTATCACCGGGTTTTTGAAGCGGTCGGCTTCAATTTTAGCCCATGTTTCCAACTGGTTTGACGGGATATTTTCCACATAATTGGTCACGTCCACAGACGTAAAAGCATTCGTGCCTTCCGCGCCGATGTGCGACATCATTTTGTCGTACTCGTTGGGGATAGCGATTTTCGAGGCTTCCTGCGATATGCTGTCTATTTGCTCGTAAATCGCTTTGCGCTCCGCGTCATCGGTTGTGGCGCGGTAGGTTTCATAGAGGGCTTCGATTTGGTCTAACAGCGGTTTTTCGGCGGCATAGTCCTTTGTGCCGAAAACGTCAGCGCCTTTGAACAGCAGGTGTTCGAGATAGTGCGACAGGCCGGTGGTTTCCTGCGGGTCATTCTTGCCGCCCACCCGCACGGGAATGTAAGTCTGGATACGCGGCTCGCTTTTGTTCACCGTCAGATACACTTTCAGTCCGTTATCCAACGTATAAATACGTGTGTTTGTCGGGTCATTGGCTACCGTTTCATAATGGTAGCTATTGCCGCACGATGCAAAAAACATCGCCCCTATTGCGACAAAAAGCAGAAAAGTTATTTTTTTCATAATGAAAATTGTTAAAGCCCCTGTGTTCCTGTAAAGGGAGCGCCGGAAGCATGTTATTTATTTATTGATTATTTTTGTGCATTTTTACGGTAGTTGTGTATATTTTTGCCTACAAATATACGTAATTTTTGGAAAAATACAAGCATTTATTTGCGTTTATTGGCTTTTTCAGCAAAATAAAATACTTTTTGACTAATAACGGACGGAATTTAATACTCATGGAACGAGTAGCATTGGCCGGCGCATTCCCCATTCTCCACTTAATAAAGTGCTTCGTACAGGTGCGGAAAGTTTCCGTACCTGTACGAAAGGTTTCCGTACACGTACGAAAGTGTTCCGTACATGTACGAAATGTTTCCGTACATGTACGAAAGTTCTCCGTACATGTACGAAATGTTTCCGTACACGTACGAAATGTTGCCGTACATGTACGAAAGGTTTCCGTACATGTACGAAAGTGTTCCGTACATGTACGAAAAGTTCCTTATAGCTGGTGGTGGATGCCGGCGCGGGCAGTTCTTAACTCTTAGTGCTTAACTTCCCCCCGTCATTCCGAGCGGAGCGGAGCGAAGTCGAGGAATCTCCTGCGATACCCCGCTGTCTTTCCCAAACGGCTTGCGTTGGGGAACAGATTTCTCCACTCCGCGCACTCATTCTTCGTGCGCTCCGGTCGAAATGACGGCGTTGGGCTCGGCGGTACTTGCAACAAAGTGAAAAACCGTTCTACAGGGCTACGATACACTTGCGGGAAAAGACAAAACCATCCCGAAGGGCTCCGGCAGCATGGAGAGTAGAGCATTTTCCGGCGCAAGCCC
>JAIROQ010000217.1 GCA_031257455.1 Prevotellaceae bacterium
CGGACGTCCGTAACTGCGTACCTTTGCATCCGTATTGAGCCATTTTAAAAGATTTAAAAGGAATGAAGGTTTTGAGCAATCAAAACCTTTGTTTTGTTTACGCGATAAAAATCGTACCTTTGTGATGTGCTAAAATCAAATCCGTAAACCTGTAAATCCGTAAATAGAAAAACCATGTACAGACTTGGAAAATATAAAGCCGGCGACACTATGAGCAGTTTGATAACCGGGAATTACCGGATGCTTTTAGTGATAAGCCGTTTTGGCATTGCGCTTGGCTTCGGCGATAAAACTATCGGCGAAGTGTGCCTCGAAAACCATGTGGACGTAGCCACCTTCCTTGTTATTGTGAATATGCTGCTCGATGAGGACGGCGCTACAAATTATGCGAAAGCGGCCTTTTCCATTGAGTCGTTAATTTCGTACCTGCGCAATTCACACGACTATTTTTTGAACTTCCGCCTGCCGGCCATACGCGCCGATTTGAAAGCCATCCTCTGCAGGGGCAAAGACGAACTCTCGCAAGCTATCCTGCATTATTTCGACGAATATGTGGCGGAAGTCCGCAAACACATGGCCTACGAAGAAGAAACGGTTTTCCCTTATGTACGCGCATTGCTTGCCGGACAACGCCGGGAAGATTATACTATTGCTATTTTCCGCCGGCAGCACGACCATGTGTCGGCGCGGCTCACGGAATTTAAGAATATTATCATCAAATACTATCCGGCAAAAAGCGCCAATGAAATCAATAGCGTGCTGTTTGACATTTTTAATTGCGAAGATGATTTGGCTTCGCATAACGCCATCGAAGACCACCTGTTTGTGCCGGCTATCGTGGCGTTGGAAAATAAAAACGCGATGAAGGTATGAGCTACGTTTCGGTAAGAATAACATTGGCTGACTCGTCAGTCGTCATCCGGAGCGGCATACTGGCGGTGCTGAAACGCTTGGATACATTCCATTTCAGGGTATTTGAGATAAGCGACCCCGAACAGTTGAAAAGTTCGCTGGCATGGCAAAATCCCGATGTATTAATTATAAATCCGGTTTTTTTGAGCGCCATTTCATTGCAGCAAATAAAAAAAGAAACGCCGCAAATCAAATGCGTAGCGTTGCAAAATTTCCTTATCGACAGCGCCGTTTTCAAACCCTATGACGAAGTTATTTCGATTTATGACGGCGAAGAACAAATCATCGATAAAATAACAAAATTAGTGCATGCCCCCGAAGAAGAAAAACGCCACGAATCGCTGAGCGCACGCGAGAAAGAAGTAATTGTGTGCGTCATTAAGGGGATGACCAATAAACAAATTGCCGACAACTTGTGCCTTTCTACGCATACGGTTATTACGCACCGCCGGAATATTTCCGCCAAGCTGCAAATCCACAGCACAGCGGGGCTTATCATTTATGCCATCGTGAATAAATTAGTGGAACTGGACGACATCAAAGGCCTTGTCGCCGACACAGACGCATGACCGCCACAAAGAAGCCCCATGTATTTTAATCGTCCGGCATTCATATCCCATTTTTCAACACTCGGCAAGCGAATACAGGCATGGCTGCGGGACGAAAAAACCTGCCCTGCATTGAGCGCTGCCGTGCAAAAAAGCATGGCGGGGAACAGCTGGTTTACCGCCGGCAACATAAGGTACGCCCTTGCCGCCATAGCGGCGGACATGCTGGACGAACAATGCCTGCAACAATGGCTGGCCGCTTATCCGGCAGCAAAAAGCACGAAGAGGGCAGGGGTAATCATGGCGGGGAATATTCCGTTAGTGGGCTTTCACGATTTCCTGTGCGTATTGGCGGCGGGGCATTCCTTTACAGGAAAATTGTCGCACAGGGACGCTTTTTTGTTGCCTGCGCTGGCAGACATTCTGGCGGATATACATCCCGGATGGCGCAGCCGTATTGCATTTAATGAAACGTTGCCGGTAAACGGCATGGATTTTTTCATCGCCACCGGCTCGGATAATTCGGCACATTATTTTGAAACAATAGCCGCGACATTGCACGCCTCCGGCGGCGGACGCAGCCTTATTCGCCGCAACCGGCGGAGCGTAGCCGTGCTGAGAGGCGATGAAACCGGAGAAGAATTAAATGGTCTGGCGAATGATTTATTCGGTTATTTCGGATGGGGTTGCCGCAATGTGTCGTTGCTGTATGTGCCGGCCGGCTATCATTGGCAACCGTTGGCGGCAGCGCTTTCGGCGCAGCAAACATTATTGCAGCACACCGGTTATGCAAATAACTACCGTTACCAAAAAGCGTTGCTTACCTTACAAAACAAGCCGTTTCAGGATGTGTCGGTGGCGTTATTGTGTGAGGATGCGTCATTGCATGCGCCGCCGGCGGTGGTGCATTACCGCTATTACCCGACTATTGACGATGCGCTTGTATCCATTGAGCAGCAACGCGGGCAAATACAATGTGTCGTGAGCAGGGCGGTGAATTGCGATAATTTTTGTACCTTTGGCCATGCGCAGCATCCTTCATTGCACGACTATGCCGATGGCGTAGATACAATGAAATGGATGACGGGCAGTGAACAGTGAGCAGTGAGCAGTGAATAGTGAACAGTGAATAGTGAATAGTGAATAATGAATAATGAACAGCGAATAATGAATAATGAACAGTGAATAATGAGAGGGCGTCAGCCCAATTAGTCACATTAACAAATCAACACATCAACAAATCAACAAATCAACAAATCAACACATCAACATGATATACCGATTTACCGCTACTGTTGCGTCCTTGAAAGGATTTATGCGCCGGTATGAATTACGCGGCGCTGATACCTTGTACGATTTCCATGAGCATATCGTAAATGATTTGAATTTTGCTCCCGACCAGATGGTGTTATTCCGCGTGGAAAGCGCGAAGGGAAAGCCACTGAAAGAATATGGCCTGTTCGATTTGGGAGACGGCTCAATGGACGAAATATCCATTGAGAAGCTGGTAAAGCAACAGGAAACGACTTTGCTGTATGTATTCGATATGCGCGATAACCGTGTCCTGCGATTGTCTTTCGTGGGAACGGACGAGGAATTGCCGCGCAAAAGCTATCCGCGCACTTCGGACGAAAAAGGCGATGCGCCCTCGCAGTTCCTCGACCGGCAAGGCCCCGAAGCCTACGAAGACGATGAAGAAGTATGAGGTAGAATGGAGAATGGAGAGTGGAGAATGCCGGCGTTAGCCAAATCAGAAATCAGAAATTAGAAATCAGCAATCAAAAATCCGCAATTAATAGTCATCTTGGGGCCAACGGGCGTTGGAAAAACGGACTTCAGTCTGTCGTTGGCGCGCCGTTTGTCCACCGTCATTGTGTCGGCGGATGCGCGACAGGTGTACCGCGAAATGAAAATAGGCACCGCGCCGCCGGACGAACAGCAGCTGGCAGCCGTTCCGCATTATTTTATCGGCACGCATTCCATTCATGAACGCTATACCGCCGGCCAATACGAGCTGGAGGCGCTGGCATTATTGGAGACGCTTTTTGTTTCGCATCCGGTGGTGTTGTTGGTTGGCGGCTCCGGTTTGTATATCGATGCGGTGTGCGCCGGCATGGATAATTTCCCTGAAACCGACCCTTCGTTGCGGGCCATGCTCACAGAACGCCTGCAAACAGAAGGCATCGAAAGTCTGCGTTTGCAACTGAAACAGCTCGATGCCGCTTCTTACCACGCTATTGATTTGAAAAACCCGCAACGGATTATGCGGGCGCTGGAAGTATGCCTTTCCTCCGAAAAGCCTTTTTCCCAATGGAAAACAGGCGTCATGAAGAAACGGCCTTTTGAGATAGTAAAAATCGGACTGCAACGGCCGCGCGGGGAATTATACGCCCGCATCAATGCCCGCACACAGCGCATGATGGATGACGGGCTGCTGGAAGAAGCGGAAAAACTCTATCCCCACAGGAATTTGCCGGCCTTGAAAACCGTTGGCTATACGGAATTGTTCGATTACCTGGACGGCAAAACGACACTGGAAAAGGCCGTACAGCTCATCCGGCAACACACGCGCAATTATGCTAAAAAGCAACTGTCGTACTGGGCGCGCTATGATGACATACAATGGTTAGTGGAGAATGGAGAGTGGAGAATTGAGAGTGTCTTTTGAGTGGAGAGTGGAGAATGGAGAGTGGAGAGTGTCTTTTGAGTGGAGAGTGGAGAGTGGAGAGTGTCTTTTGAGTGGAGAGTGGAGAATGGAGAGTGGAGAGTGTCTTTTGAGGCGTCAGCCCATTCTCCACTCTCCATTCTCCACTCTCCATTCGCTAACCATTCTCCACTCTCCATTCGCTAACCATTCTCCACTCTCCATTAGCTACCCATTCTCCACTCTCCACTCTCCATTCTCCACTTTCAACTAATCATCTCAGGTCAATAATTTCCACATCTGGATACCGGTGTTTCGGAAAGGCGAAGTAGCCGTCAAATGCTTCCACATTGGGCGTGATACGCGTGATACGCAGGGTATAGTTACCGCTTTTGGCAAGGTATTTTATGGCATACGGGTTTGCGGTCGCTTCTTCCAGCGTCAATATAATAGAAGTATAAGCGGCCTTTTTATTTTTGGGCGTGAATACTATATCGGCAAGCGTTTTTCCGTTTTCCGTCCGGGTTGTGTGGCGTTGGTACGTAAAATCCTTTTGGAACAGCGTGAGGAATTTCAACGGGTGGTCGGTAATATCTGCGGCCGTTTCATCGTCCGACACATATTGAATGATTACTTCGTTGGTTTCTTTGTGGCACATCCACTTGTTCCGCCCATCGCTGTATACGTCCAGCTCATCGGTCAGCAGGCGGTATTTGTTGCCGTTGCACAGGAATGTTCCCTCATAGTTATGTCCTATTCCTTTCACAGGATTATCCAGCGTCAGGGTAAATGCCATTTCTATGGTCTGGTAGCCGTTGATTTTCCCGGTAAAATCAGCCAGCAGCTGTTGGGTATTTTGTGCGGGAATGCCTGCGGCGTAAAGAAAAATCAGGGCAAATACGGAAAGAAGTCGTTTTTTAGTCATAAGTCATAATTTTTTACCCGGTCATCGGGTATGGACATACCCGATGGACGGGTATGGACGTACCCGATCGACGGGTATGGACATACCCGATGGACGGGTATGGACAGCCCCGTCCACCGGGTAGGGGGTTATTCTTTTTCTATCCTGCCGTTCAACGCCTTATACCATTGAAACAGGGAAGGGATACGTGTAGCTCCGTACCTCTTTAGTAAACTGAGTGGATTTTGAAGTGGCTTGCGTCTTAATCGTCAGGGTATAGTCGCCGCGAAGAACGAACGGGCATACGAGCTGTAACCGGGACGGGGTGTTGGGGAAGAGGTTTTCCGGCGTAATCCGGGCATGTTCTTCGCCCATGTCGAAGTAGAGCCCGATTTCATCGGTCTTGTCGCCGCGCACGGCTATCCGCAGGCCTTCCACTACCATCAATTCGCCGCACGTGAGGATATTGGGCTGGTCGGGGGTACGGGGGTTGAATACCGTCTGAATGACCGGGCCGGTAGGCGCAGGCTGTTCAAATACATGCACGGAGGCGTTTTTAACCAGTTCCTGCACTTTTATGCCCTGTATGAAGCGCACGAACATGTGTACCTTGTCGGAGGAGAGGTTGTGTCCCAAGTCCTGCGAATGTATCGCGCCCCGCAGCCCGACGGTCGTATGGAACAGGTCGGTCACCACGTTGTAGCCTTCGAGCGTAGCCAGCGCTATTTCTTCGAATACGAGGTTTACAAACGTTTCGCCGTTGGTGTTGTGGATAGCGATTTCGCGCCGTTCAAGGCGTTTGATTATGTCGCCGAGCGACAATGTTCCCGCCACATCCGGGAGCAGGAAGTAATCATTTTTTTTGTCTTCCGTCAGCTCGTTCAAGTGAGCTACGGCATGAAGAAGTGTTGCCATAAATTTAATATTTAAAGTTTAGTGCAAATGTAAGAAAATATTTTTAAAGTTTAAAGTTTAAAGTTTAAAGTTTAAAGTTTAAACCTGAAACCTGAAACCTGAAACCCGAAACCCGAAACTAAGCCTCCATCGCTGCAAGTTTTGCATCCAGCGTTATGAAGTCTGAAATCAGTACCTGCCGCGCTTTGCTTCCTTCCGGCGGGCCTACGATGCCGGCGGCTTCGAGCTGGTCCATCAGCCGTCCCGCACGATTGTAGCCAAGTTCCAGCTTTCGCTGGATAAGCGACGTCGAACCCTGCTGGCTTTGTACGATAATGCGTGCCGCGTCGGCAAACAGGTCATCGCGCTTGCTCAAGTCCACTTTTCCCGCATTACTGTTATTCTCTTCGCCTTTATATTCGGGCAAAGGAAACGCTTCGCCAAAGCCCTGCTGCCGCCCGATGAAATCGCAGATACGTTCCACCTCGGACGTATCGACAAATGCGCACTGCACGCGTATCATCTCATTGCCGGTAGATACCAGCATGTCGCCGCGTCCAATCAACTGGTTTGCGCCGGTGGTGTCGAGGATCGTGCGCGAATCGATGCCGGAAATGACGCGGAAAGCAATACGCGCCGGGAAGTTGGCTTTTATCAATCCGGTAATAATATTCGTCGTCGGGCGCTGCGTGGCAATGACCAAGTGCATGCCGACAGCCCTTGCCAGTTGCGCCAGCCGCGCAATAGGTTCTTCCACTTCCCTGCCGGCGGTCATAATCAAATCGGCAAATTCGTCAATCACCACTACGATGAAAGGCATGTACCGGTGGCCTTTCAGCGGGTTTAACCGGCGATTGACAAACCGTTCGTTGTATTCTTTGATGTTGCGGACTTGCGCCCACTGCAGCAGCTGATACCGCTCGTCCATCTCGATACACAACGATTTCAGGGTATAGACCACCTTTTGCGTATCGGTGATAATGGCGTCATCGCTGTCGGGCAGCTTCGCGAGGAAATGCTGTTCCAGTTTTGTGTACAGCGACAGTTCCACCCGCTTGGGGTCTACCAGCACTAATTTCAATTCGGACGGATGCTTGCGGTAAAGCAGCGAAGTAAGAATGGCATTCAACCCGACCGATTTCCCCTGTCCCGTAGCGCCGGCCACCAGCAGGTGCGGCATTTTGGCCAAATCGAATGTATAAATGGCGTTGTCGATTTTCTTCCCGAGCACGACCGGCAAGTCGTACTGCGCCTCATTGAATTCTGCGGATTTCACTACCGACAGCATGGATACGATATTCGGATGTTCATTCGGCACTTCGATACCGACCGTTCCCTTTCCGGGAATGGGCGCAATAATGCGGATGCCCAATGCCGCCAGATTAAGTGCGATATCGTCTTCCAGCCGTTTGATGGAAGCAATGCGGATACCCGCTTTCGGGACTATTTCGTACAGCGTAACCGTAGGGCCGATAGTCGCAATGATTTTATCAATGCCGATATTGAAATTCTGGAGTACGGTTACGATTTTGTCCTTGTTGCGTTCCAGTTCCTCGTCTGTAGGCATTGCGCCTTTTCCTTTATGGTCTTCGAGCAAATCCACCGGCGGCCTTTTGTAATGCGACAGTTCCTTCGTGGGGTCGTATAACTCGCTTTCGCCCTCGAAAAACCCGCCGTCTTCCGTGCTGTCGGTTATACCGGGAGGAAGGCCGCCGGCGGGGGCGGGGTCTCCGCTGTGGTTATCTCCGGAATTTTCCGAAGTATCGTCACCCGGTCGATGTATTTCAAAGCCGCCATCATCGTCTTTCGACTCCTTATCGTCCGGTACCGGTGGCTGCGGTTCCCCGCCGGACACGTCCTCCTTCTCCGGCTTTCTGTTTTTCTTCTTTACATGAAACAGGCGGCGCAACCAGGGTATAAATTTCGGGCTGATGAATACACCCCAAGTTATAATCAACAGTAAAAGGAGCAACGCCGTTCCGGCAATGCCGATGACTTGAATAAGCCAGCCGCTGACCATATCGCCGGTAATACCGCCAAGTCCTTTTCCTGTCAAGCCTTTCAGCGAGGGCATCAAATGCCCGAATACAAATCCAAGTAATACGGAAAATAAAATACAACCGGTAAGCGCAGCGAGGATTATTTTATAAAAACAGGCAATGCGCATCCTCAGCAAATGCAAGCCCCATAAGCCAAACAGGAATGGTATCCCGAAAGACGCCAGCCCGAAATATTCGCCCATCAACAAATTTGCCCAGCTGTAGCCGAGTTTCCCGATGAAGGGGGAAGTCTGCGCGCCGCTTTGGTAGGCGCCCCAACGAAAGATATACAAACCTAAAACGATGAGCGTAAAAAGCGCAAACAAAAGCGCCAGCACGCCGCCAATGAAACGGAGGTTGTCACTGCGCCGGTATTGTTCCTCTGTCGGCGGGACTTGCTTTCCGGTATTTTTCTTCTTTGCCATTTTTTCTATTTAAAGATTTAAAGATTTAAAGATTTAAAGCGTGAAGCGTAACACTGTTCACTGCTCACTGCTCACTGTTCACTGCCTGAAAGGCGTTCGATATGTGCGCCCAGCGCATTCAGCCGTTGGTCGATGTGCTGGTAGCCGCGATCAATTTGGTCGATGCGCTGGATGAGGCTCACGCCTTCGGCGCTCATGGCGGCAATGAGCAATGCAATGCCGGCGCGGATGTCCGGCGAACTCATGCGGGCAGCGCGTAACGTGAAAGCATGGTTATGCCCGATAACGGTGGCGCGGTGCGGGTCGCAGAGGATGATTTGCGCGCCCATGTCAATTAAATTATCCACAAAAAACAGGCGGCTTTCAAACATCTTTTGATGAATAAGCGCCGTGCCTTTGGCCTGTGTCGCCACCACGAGGAATACGCTGAGCAGGTCGGGCGTAAGTCCCGGCCACGGCGCATCGGCGATAGTCATTATCGAGCCGTCTATGAATGTTTCAATCTCGTAGTGTTCCTGTGCGGGAATATAAATATCGTCTCCGCGCTGTTGCATCGCTATGCCCAGACGGGCAAACTGCGCGGGAATAATTCCCAGCTTTTCGTACGACACGTTTTTTATGGTCAGTTCGCTGCGTGTCATGGCGGCCATGCCGATGAAACTGCCTACTTCAATCATGTCGGGCAAAATCGTATGGTCTGCGCCATGCAGGCTGTCCACGCCTTCAATCGTGAGCAGGTTGGAACCTGTGCCGGATATTTTTGCGCCCATACGGTTCAACAGGCTGCACAATTGTTGCACGTAAGGCTCGCAGGCGGCATTATAAATCGTGGTTACGCCGCGCGCCCTCACGGCTGCCATCACGATATTCGCCGTTCCGGTAACGGACGCCTCGTCAAGCAGCATGTATGTTCCTTTGAGATGTGCGGCTTCCACCGTGTAGAAACTTTCGCCGGCATGATGCGAAAACACCGCGCCCAACTTTTGGAAGCCGATAAAATGCGTATCCAGCCGGCGGCGGCCTATTCTGTCACCGCCCGGACGCGGCATATAACCATAACCGAAGCGTGCCAGCAGCGGCCCTACAATCATCACCGAACCGCGCAAAGCAGCCGCTTTCGTTTGAAATTCGGCGGTCTTCAAATAATCCAGATGAACGTCTGCAGCCTGAAAAACATACGTGCCGGCAGAAAGCCGCTCTACGCTTACGCCCATATTCTTCAATAATGCAATCAGGTTGTTTACATCCAGAATATCGGGAATATTGTGAACGGTTACTTTCTCGGGCGTAAGTAATGTAGCGCACAGTATCTGCAATGCTTCGTTCTTCGCGCCCTGCGGTAATATTTCGCCTTTCAACCGGCAACCGCCATATACTTTAAATGTGGACATCGTCTTGTGGGGGGTAAAGTGGTTAGAGTAGTTAAAGTAGTTAGAGTAGTTAGAGGAGTTAGGGTAGTTTTTAGTTGTAAGTGGTAAGTGGTAAGTCGTAAGTCGCTGGCACCGGCACATTGTTCACTGTTCACTGTTCACTGTTGAGAAAGCTCCGTAGGAGCGAAACATGAATAACCCCGGGCAAGTGCAGCCCCCACGCTACGCTCGGGGCAGGCTCCGCGGAACGCAGCCCGGGGAAGCACGATGCCTCGCCCTGCACTCGCGCGGCGCACGGACATTCCACGATGCACCGGCAGTATGCCGCGCGAAAAGCAGGGGGATGCGTTGCACCCCCGCGCTACGCACGGGGTTATTCATATTTCGCCCCTTCGGGGCTTTTTAGTTGAAAATGGAGAGTGGAGAGTTGAAAATGGGGAGAATGGTTAATGGTTAATGGTTAATGGTTAATGGCGGCAAGCGCATTGTTCACTCTCCACTCTCCACTCTCCACTCTCCATTCTCCATTCTCCATTACCTTCTCAATGCGCTTCCAGCCAGTTATTGCCGATTCCCATTTCCGCGAGTAGCGGGACTTTCAGGGGCACGGCATTTTCCATTTCATGTTGCACGAGTTGTCTCACTTCATCCAGTTCCGGCAGGTAAACATCAAGCACCAGTTCATCGTGTACCTGCAGGATGAGCCGCGATTGGAGGCGGCGTTGCTGTAATTGTTCATGCACTTTTATCATCGCAATTTTGATGATGTCGGCGGCAGAGCCTTGTATAGGCGTGTTGATAGCATTGCGTTGTGCATAGCTGCGCACGGTCATGTTTTTGGAATGGATATCGCGCAGTTTGCGGATGCGCCCGAAAATAGTCGTTACAAACCCTTGCTGTTCGGCGGAGAGGATAGCTTTGTCCATATAACTTTTCACGCCGGGATAGGTGGCAAAATAGCCGTCAATTAGTTTCCATGCCTCTTCCCTCGACACCTGCAACTGTTGCGCCAGGCCGAAATGGGAGATACCGTAAATAATCCCGAAGTTAGCGGTTTTTGCCTGCCGGCGCTGTTCGCGCGTTATCTGCGCCAGCGGTATATGGAAGATTTTCGCGGCGGTGGCGGCATGTATATCTTCGTTGCGCTCGAATGCTTCGAGCATATTCCGGTCTTCGCTCAGGTGCGCCATCAGGCGGAGTTCTATCTGCGAATAGTCCACCGAGAGGAGGACATGCTGCGCATCGCTTGCGATAAATGCTTTGCGGATTTCGCGGCCGTTTTCGTCCCGTATCGGGATATTTTGCAGGTTGGGATTATGCGAACTCAGGCGGCCGGTAGCGGTTATAAACTGGTTGTAGGTAGTATGGATTTTCCCGGTACGCTTGTTCACCAATGCCGGCAACGTTTCTATATAACCCGAAAGTAATTTGTACAGCGACCGGAACGACAAAATCTTTGGCACTACCGGATGCGTGCCCGCCAATGATTGCAGGGTTTTTTCATCGGTAGCATATTGTTTGGTGCGCGTTTTCTTTTGCAAGGGCAGGCGCAGCTTGTCAAACAGCACAGCGCCCAGTTGCTTCGGCGAAGCAATATTCAGTTCCGGCGCGCCCGCCAGTTCTTTTATTTCTTTATCGAGTTCCCGTAGCTGTATTTGCAGTTCCCGGCAGTATTCGTGCAATGCCGGCACATCAATTTTTACGCCTTCAAATTCCATATCCGCGAGGACATATACCAGCGGCATTTCAATGGTTTTATAAAGGTCGAACAGGTTATTTTTGATTAATTCGGTTTCCAGTAGCGGCTTTAATTGCCATGTTATATCGGCGTCTTCGGCAGCATATTCGGCAATTTTTTCCAGCGACACCTGCGCCATCGAGCCTTGCCGGAGGCCTTTTTTGCCGATGAGTTCTTCGATTTCCACCGGCTGGTAGCGCAGGTAGGCATGACTTAATGCGGTCATGTTGTGGCTGCCTTCGGGGTCGAGGAGGTAGTGCATGAGCATCGTGTCATACAGGAAGCCCTGCACTTCGATGTCATACTGTTTCAACATCAGGATGTCGAATTTTATGTTTTGCCCGATTTTCGGTTTGTCTGCCTGTCCGAACAGGGGCTTCAGGGGTTGCAGCATTTTCTTTGCGGCTTCCCGGTTGGCGGGAACAGGCACATACCATCCTTCGTGCGCCGCAATGGAGAATGACAATCCCACCAGTTCACTTTTCATCGGTTCGATGCCGGTAGTTTCCGTATCGAAGCAAAATAAGGCGCTCGCCTGCAAAGCCTGCGCCAGCGCCTTTATATCTTCTTCGCTTTGCGCGATGCGGTAACGGTGCGGCGTGTCCGCAACAGTCGCATAATATGACGGGATGGCGGGCGTTGCTTCCGCAGGCGCATCGCCGAATAAGCTCAATTGCCCGTGTGCAGCGGCCGGCGGTGCAGCGGCCGGCTTCGACTGTTCCCGTCCCAATAGCGGCAGGAGGGGCATCAAGGAGGAAAACTCATATTTGGCAAATAATTCCTTCAGCCGTTCCGTATCCGGCCGGCATATTGCGGCGGCTTCTTCGCTCCATTCTACCGGCACGTGCGTATCGATGGTAATTAGTTCTTTCGACAGCGGCAAATGTGCGCGGGCGGCTTCCACAGCGGTGCGTTGCTGTTCCGGCAATGCGTCCGTGTGCTGCAATAAATTCTCTACGCTGCCGAAAGTGGAAATAAGTTTCCGTGCGCGCGCTTCACCGACACCGTCCACGCCGGGCACATTATCGGACGCGTCACCCCATAAAGTAAGTACGTCTATCACCTGCTCGGGACGCTCGATAAGGTATTTTGCCTTGATTTCATTGACCCCGATGCGTTCCAGTTTTCCTGCCGTGCGCGGTTTGCAGATAAAAATATGGTCGGAAACCAATTGCCCGTAATCCTTGTCGGGTGTAACCATGAATACGTCAAAACCTTTCTGCTCGGCCTGTTTGGCAATCGTGCCAATCACATCGTCAGCTTCGTAGCCTTCTTTGGTAATTACCGGGATGCGGAAAGCCGCAAGCATTTCCTTTACCACCGGCAATGACATTTTAATGACATCGGGCGTTTCCTGCCGGTTGGCTTTGTACAGGGGATATTTCTCGTGCCGGAAAGTTTTACCGCCCGGGTCGAACACCACAATGAGGTGCGAGGGTTTTTCCTGCTCCATCAAATCAATCACCGACCGTATAAAGCCAAAAATAGCCGATGTATCCACACCGCCGGAGGTAGTGATCGGCCGTTTGATAAATGCATAATAGGCGCGGTAAATCAACGCATGCCCGTCTATCAAGTAAAGATTCATTTCTTTGAATTATGAATTAAAAATTATATATCAAGCGTCAGCGCTCATACATCATACATCATACATCATACATCAGGAAGTCCATTCGGCGCAGGAAGTAGCGGTTTCGTAGAGCCGGATGCTGTGCAGCGTTACCTGTTCGGGCAACGCGGCTTGCAGTGTTTCCGCAAAATCGATGACCATATTTTCGCAGGTCGGCTGGTACGGCACTGTTTCCACTTTCTCATAGGCAGCCGTCAATTCGGCAGCCATCGGCGCATCGCGGCGCAACAATAGTGCATGGTCTAACCGGTCGATAATCTGCCGCCGGACGATGTTTTTCAGTTCCGTAAAATCCATCACCATGCCGTATTTCGGATGCGCGGGGTCGGATACCGGAACGCCTTTTACCGTTACATATAATATATAGGAATGTCCATGAATGTGGCGGCACTTGCCGTCATAGCCCGGCAACGCATGTGCCATCTCAAAGGTAAATTTCTTGGTTAAGCGGATTGTTGTCATACTGATTTTCTATGCGGCAAAGGTACGAAAAAGATTAAAAAAATTAACGCCGGCACGTCCCCCAACCGGCATTTATCAAAAGATGTGAAAAAAATAATTGCGTACAATGATTTTTTTTAGTACTTTTGCACCCCCAAAATTAACGCTGCTTTTTAGCTATGAATGCGATGGGATTGCACGGAAAGTGCAATTGAGTAACACTTTTTTAACTAAAATTTTTGATTGCAATGAAAACAATTGATGTAAAAGGGACGGCTCGTAAAGATTTGAAAAAATCAGCCGTCAAAGCGCTTCGCCGCGCCGGACAGGTACCCTGTGTCATTTATGGCAATGGAAGTGAAAATATTCACTTCACGGTGGACGAAAAAGAATTGAAAAACTTGGTGTACACGCCGAATGTATATCTTGTAAACCTTGATGTAGAAGGCAAGGTAAGCCAAGCGGTCATGCGTGAAATACAATTTCATCCGGTAACCGACAAAGTTTTGCATATTGATTTTTATGCGGTAGATGCTGCAAAACCAATAGCAATAGATGTTCCGGTAACTATTTCGGGTAACTCCGAAGGTGTTCGCGCCGGTGGTAAATTACATATCTTAAACCGCAAAGTAAAAGTATCGGCATTGCCGGAAGACTTGCCCGATACGCTGCCTGTGGATATTACCAGCCTGGCATTGGGCAAAACCATTACGGCCGGCGACCTGTCATTTGACAAAGTAAATATCATCACGCCGAAAACGACTATTATTTGCACGGTGAAAATGACTCGTGCCGCTGTTGCATCAACGGAAGTTACCGCTGCGACCGCTCCTGCTGATGCGGCTGCTTCTGCGCCTGCTGCTGAAGAAAAGAAAAAATAACGAAATGTCGTAAATCAGGAATTGAGAATTAGGGAATGAATAATTCCTAATTCTTAGTTCTTAATTCTTAATTCCAATGTCATTTCTTGTTGTAGGGTTAGGCAATATTGGTCTTGAATACGCCCATACGCGCCATAATATCGGATTTGATGTCGTGGATGCATGGGCGGGGGCGTCCGGCGCGGTATTCAGTACGGTGCGTTATGGCGCTATTACCGAAGTAAAATATAAGGCCAGGCGTTTTATGTTGCTCAAACCTTCGACCTACATGAATTTAAGTGGAAAAGCCGTCAATTACTGGATGCAGGCGGAACGCTTCGCGATAGAAAACGTATTGATTATAGTAGATGACTTGGCGTTGCCGTTCGGCACATTACGATTGCGCAAGCAAGGCAGCGATGGTGGACATAACGGGCTAAAAAGTATCAATGAACTGCTCGGGCATACCAACTATGCACGTTTGCGAATAGGCATCGGCAACGATTTTAGCCATGGACAGCAAATTGATTTTGTGCTTAGCGAATGGACGGATGAGGAACAAAAATTGCTCCCGCCAATTATTGACAAGGCAATTGATGCGGTGAAATCCTTTGGAACAGCAGGTATCGAACGTGCAATGAATATATTTAATTCCTGATTTCTAATTTCTGATTTTTAATTTCTGATTTGCTGACGCCACTGTGCGCTTGTCGCAACCTTAAACCTTAAACCTTAAACTTTAAACCTTAAACTTCAAACCAAAACTAACCGCTAATTCCCGTATGGTTCGTCTTGATAAATACCTTTGGGCTATTCGTGTGTACAAAACCCGTAGCGAAGCGGCAGATGCCTGCAAAGCCGGCCGTGTCAAAGTAAACGGGACAGAAGCCAAATCCTCGCGGGAAGTGCGCGAAAACGATATGCTTACCGTGCGGAAATTACCGGTAACATATACTTATAAAATTATCCAGTTGGTTGAAAACCGGCAGCCGGCAAAGAATGTAGCATTGTATGCGGAAAATTTAACACCCGAAGAAGAAAGGAATAAATTAGATAAAAAAAATATCACCGTTTACATCCGGCGCGACCGCGGCGCCGGACGCCCGACCAAGAAAGAACGCCGCGAAATTGATAAATTATTTGAAAATTTATCTTACGAATAATGATAAAATTAAGTAATGCGGAAAGAAAATTGTCCGTCTTGTTTTAAACCTTTTTCATGAAAGCATATCTATAGACCGAAATAATTTTTCATAAATTTTGTTTTAAGTGGGGAGGCGGATGAATATTCATTCGCCTTCTTTTTTACATTATATATGTTTCCAATAATGTCGCTTTCGGCGAAGGTAACAGGGTAACATCAGCTATTGCTGCCGGAATTAAGAGCGTTTCGCCTTTCGTCACAGTTTCGAAATGCTTACCATATTGAATAATGGCGTCTCCGTCTATGCAAACATAAATGACAAAAGAATCGTTTCCCGACAAATTACGTTCCAATGGGTCGGTAATTTCTACCAGATTTGTTACAAAATAAGGCGAATCGACCAATTGCACAGGTTCATTCGGTAGCCTTGCATAATCTATTTTTGCGTTCGTCTTTTCTGTATAGTCAATAATGTCGATTGCCTGTTCCACATGCATGGCGCGGGCTGTAGCAGGGTCATGTTCGCGTCCCCAATCGTAAATACGGTACGTGATGTCGGATGTTTGCTGTATTTCCGCCAGTACAATTCCCTTGCCTATGGCATGGATAGTGCCCGGCGTAATGAAAAATGTATCGCCCGGTTGGACAGTTACAAAATTCAGCGTTTCGAGCAGCGTATTATTTTGTACACGATTGTAAAATTCCATAGCCGTCAAATTACGATTAAACCCCACGTACAAACCTGCGCCATCATCGGCTTGCAGTATATGCCACATTTCGGTTTTGCCATAAGCATTGTGCCGGATACGCGCTGTTTCATCATCAGGATGCACTTGTACCGACAGTGTTTCCGCCGCGTCTATCAATTTTACCAAAACAGGAAATTCGATACCGAAACGTTCGTAATTCTTCTCACCCATCAATTCGCCCAAATATACTTCCATCAATTCTTCAATCGTATTTCCTTTCAGGAAGCCATTGGCCAGTACCGACAGATTGCGTTGCACGGCGGACAATTCCCAGCTTTCGCCGATTTTTTTGGTAGCCGGAAACGGTTTATTAAATAATGCGTTTAATTTATTGCCGCCCCACACGGTCGCTTTCGCCTGCGGCTTAAATTTCAAAGGATACAATGACGTCATAAAAATATTTTTTGCAAAAGTAAGAAAAAATAATTTGCCGTTTCCACTCTCCACTTTCCACTAAAAAAAAGCCGCCGGTACATTTCCATACCGGCGATTTTTTTAGTGCGCCAACCTTAAACCTGAAACTTCAATGGTTGCGCGATGAAACCCTATGGGTGTAAAGGCACGCTACTGCGTTGCGCTTCCCGCGCAAAGAAAAAAAGAAACAAAGGAGAAAAGGTTCACCTCAAACCCAAAGACGGCTACTTAACGCACTTAACAAGCCAGAGATCATCATCGAAAGCGTCCAGCAACGTGCAGGCGTCGCAATTGTGGATTATGTACCTTATGCGACCAGGCCCCACATCGCTAGTCCACCATCCATAACACGAACCCATACTGCCGGGCAGGGACGTGTCGTTTTCACACATACAGAACGCCTCTGGCGAAGTGGGCAGTCGCCAACCTGCACCTTTATTTGAACAATACTCATTAGCGGCAGCCCATGCCATGATAGGAGCATTTTCGTATGATTCACTTGCTACATAGGTAATGCCGGCGCAGGTAGTCCATTTCGCGCAATTGCTAACGCAACAACTTAAACAGGTACCGCTGCAATCTTCCAAGCCCTCAGCGCAGCCGCAGGTATTGGCCGTTTGACCTTCAGCAGACGGGCTGGTAATGCTTATTGTACCGGTCGTTTCTGCGCTGGTGCAACCATAGGCATTGGTTACCGTAACCGTAAAAGCGGTATCTTCATCTAATGTTTGGGTGGTTATTGTGTTTGTTTCGGTAGTAGTTGCCGCCGCGTTGCCGATTGTCCATGTATAGCTCATGGAAGAAGTCGTGCCGCTGCTGAGGGTAGCGGTCAGTTCGGCGGTATTGCCCGCGCAGGGGGTAGAGGCGGTTACCGTAGAGACGGTGGGCAGGTCATGCACCGTAACGGTAATGGTCGTGGACGAAGTAACCGTGCAGCCGCCCTCTGAGCGGACTTGTAATATATAGTCGGTCGTGGTCAAAGGCGACACGACAGTGGATGAACTGTTGTCCCATGTCACGCCATTGTCGAAGCTGTAGCGTTGGGCATTGGTCGCGGTAGCGGTCAGCGTTACGCTCTCTCCCGCGCAGATAGTCATCGTGGAAGCGGCGAAATCAGTAATCGCCGGCATGGGCGACGGTTCGCCCGGACAGCCGGTGAGGTCGGTGAGGGCATAAATACAATTACTATAGGTATTGGCGCTCACAGAAACGGTACTGCCGGTGTTGATCGGGTCGGTTTGTATAATAAAGTCCGGCATACCGTTCAGGGTATAACTGCCGGCCTGTTCGACGGCGTTGGGCGGCCGGTCGATCGCCACGCCGCACCAGCCGAACTGCGGGGCATAACCCACCAAATCTACCGTTACCGGCACGGTTACGGTGGCGGCAAACGCGCCGGCCGTTCCCTGCAACCAGAAGCCGCTGGTATTGCCCACTTCGAGCGACACCGTGCCGCCGGCGGTGGCGGTGGGCGTTCCGGCAATGCCCGCCCGCAACCAATCCACATAGGCGTTATCCCTTACCCGCCGGTAATCTACGAACACCCACACTTTGGAGCGGTGGTCGGCATCCCGCGTATTGGCCGGCCAGGACACCTCAAAGGTCACGGTCGGGGTCGCGGCGTCATAGTCGGCGGTAATGGGCTGTACGCGCACGGTAGAGGCGGTCTGGGCGCTTGCAGCAGTCGGCAGTAGCAGTAGGCAGCAGGCAGTAAGCAGTCGGCAGCAGGCAGTAAGCAGTGGCAACGATACGCCCTTTTGCAGTAATGGTTGATTGTTTTTTCATAGTGCCTTTTTTAGTTTTTAGTGATTAGTGGTTAGTGGCGGCAAGCGCACTGTTCATTCTCCACTCTCCACTCTCCATTCTCCACTCTCCATTCTTCCGTCATTCCGAGCGGAGCGGAGCGAAGTCGAGGAATCTCCTGCGTCCTGCACCCACTGCTTTGCATCGCCCTGCGTTGGGTAGGGGATTTCTCCACTCCGCGCGCTCGTTCCTCGCGCGCTCCGGTCGAAATGACGGGGTCTTTTAGTCATAAGTTGTAAGTCATAAGTCGTAAGTCGTAAGTCGGCTGGCGCCGGTGCGCTTCCGCGACTAACCATTAACCACTAACCATTATCTTGCGATATTAAACGCAATCGTCTTTTGTCCCTTGTAGTCGCCTTTGCCGTGAATGGTCAGTTCGGCCATACCTACGTTGGTGTTGTTCTTGTAGGTAACCGAGAAGTCTTCGCCCATGTACAGCCGTTTTGTTTCCTTGCCCTCTTCGCGGTAGTGCACGGCGGGCACGAGGGTTATCGGCCTTCCGGTGTACTGTTGCGTAGCGATGGGCTCGATTACGGTATGGTCGCCGGCGCCCAAGTCTTTTATGGGATGGCGGCGGCCGGCTTCCTGTGCGAGGATATCCTTATAGCGTTCCACAGGGCCAACGCATTTAAATTTTGAGGAGTTTTAGAAGAAATTCCCTGTTCCATCCGGCCTTGAGACGTTTTGAGCGCAGGCTTTCCTTGCCGGAGTCTTTTTTGAGGAGATTGAGGG
>JAIROQ010000009.1 GCA_031257455.1 Prevotellaceae bacterium
GTTTGGCCGGTTACAGTCGGAACACTGCTCCACGATACACGGAATTTCACTGCCGGTGAAGTCGTGTAAGTCGCACTGAGCATTTCAATGTTAATGTGGCTTTGTGCGCTTGCAGCAACACTTGCAAGCATTGCGATAAGAAAGAAAATTTTTGTTCTCATAATTGTATAATTTAAAAGTTTAAAAATTCAAAGATTTAAAGATTTAATGCCGTAGCGTTCTTTTTGCAGTTCCGGAGGCGTTTTGCGTCTACCAAACACAAACTTTTTCTTTACACAAAACACCTCTTCACTGCTCTATAATTCGCATAATCCGCATAAATCCGCGTAATCTAAAAAAAACCCTCGCTACGAATTTTTATTCGCTGCCACTTTTATTCTTTTTTTTCTTCTTTATTGTCCTCGATACCTGAAAAAAGAAACGAGGACTAGAATTATCCGCTAAAAGGTCCTCGAATACCTGTGATGAAAATAAAAATAGTCCACGTTTAACGTGTCGGATTTCTTTTATTCTTTCATCACAAAACTTTCGAGGTTTTTTAGCGCGAATAAAAGTTAATAAAATAATATGCCAAAGAACTTGATACTGCAAATATAGCCTTTTATTTTTTATTTGCAACTATATTTATAAAAATTTTTTTGCAGGAATCAGAAAATATTTTTAATTTTGCAATAAATCGTCAGGTGTCTGCTGGTGGTTATTCGCTGGGAAACCGCGCGGTTTACACATGTTCTTTGCATGCTTGATGGCAGCAATGTCAACTTTTATTCCACATCTTAAAATACTCGAACGTTTTTATGCAATCGGAATAAAGTGCAACCATGTGTAAAGATGTGGTCTTCACTTGTCGATTGTATGGGTATTCGAGAACCTTAGGATGTGACAAGTGAAGGCCGCGTTTCGTTTTATTTTCGGGCATACAAAACCAACGAACAGCAGACCGGCCGGCAAATAATCGTGAAGATGTATCGCCGTTGACCGGTACTGAAAATTATCTGTATTGTATTACGATGTAGATAGGGGGGTGTTTTATGAAATAAAAGAAGACTGAAAGTAATAGTTTAATATATATAATTTAATACATACAAATACAGTAATTTAAATGATTTAACCGATTACTTGGATGCGATAATAATATATAAAAAAAAGATTATTACATTATTAAACTGTATAAAGGGACTGTTTTGTCAAAGTAATTGTGTGGGTGAATAATATGATAATCGACAAAACAGTCCTTCTTTAAAGCCTTTTCTCCCGCCTCGTTTCAGGGGCGGGAAGCAGAGGCTAAAAGGAAAAAATGAACGTATTTAGTTCTTTTCCGGTAGCTACAGATTAATTTTTTTCACTACCTTTGCAACCATGTAATTCAAAAAACAGCCATTATGAAGAAAAGTATCATTTTAACCTTTTGTACCATGACCGCATTGTATGCCTGTACCCACGCCCCCACGCCTTCGGGCATTACATTGTCCAACCTGGACACTACGGCCAACCCGCGAACCGATTTTTACCGGTATGCCACAGGGGGGTGGCAAAAAAATAACCCGCTGCCTGCCGAATTTGCCCGCTACGGCACGTTCGACAAACTTGCGCAAGACAATGTACAACAGGTAAAAGAACTGATTGCCGGATTGTCGGAACAGTCTGATACCACTGATACTATTGCGTGCAAAATCGCCCTGTTGTATAAGGTGGGAATGGATTCGGTCGCCCTCAATCAACAGGGCGCAGCGCCCATCCAGCCGCTGTTGAAAGACATTGCGGAGATTACTGACCGCCAAACGTTACTGGCGGTTATCGCCCGATTGCATAAAAAAGGTATCGCGCCGTTTTTCAACCTGTTTGCGGAAGCGGATTTATCCAATAGTAAAATGAACATTGCGTGGATTTACCAGTCGGATTTGGGGCTGGGCGACCGCGATTATTATCTGGACAATGACGCCCATACAAAAAATATCCGCGAGGAATATAAAAAGCTACTGTTTAAGTTGTTTCATTTGTCGTCCTACGACAGGATAAGCGGCTTGAACGCCGGCGTGTTGGCCGATAAAACATTGGCAATAGAAACCAAACTCGCAAAAGCGCAAATGAGCCGCCACGACCAGCGCGACCCCTACAAGATGTTTAACAAGAAAACCACCGAAGAACTGTATGCCCTTTCTCCGGTATTCGATTTTGCCGCGTATTTTGCCACTCTGGATTTGCCGGAGATACATTCGCTGAATGTGGCGCAACCGGCCTATATCGCATTCGTTAATAAATTATTAAAGAATGAAAAACAGGAAGATATAAAAGCCTATTTAGCATGGAATGTTATTAACATGGCGTCAGAGTATATGAGTGACGACTTTATAAATGAGCATTTCAATTTTTACGGAGGTGTTCTTTCCGGTACAAAAGAATTGCAGCCGCGCTGGAAACGGGTGGTAAATACCGTCAACGGCGCATTGGGCGAGGCCGTAGGACAATTGTATGTGGCAAAGTATTTTCCGCCGGCGGCAAAAGAGAAAATGTCGCACTTGGTAGCAAATTTGCAAACCACCTTAGGCGAGCGCATTACCTCAACCACCTGGATGACGGAAGCAACGAAAACGAAAGCCATTGATAAATTAAACGCTTTCCGCGTAAAAATCGGCTACCCGGATAAATGGCGCGATTATTCAGGCTTGGAACTGCAAGCAGACAGTTATTTCGCCAATATCATCCGTTCCTGCGAGTTTGAAAATGCCTACGCATGGAGCAAAATCAACAAGCCGAAAGATTTGGACGAGTGGGGAATGACGCCGCAGACCGTCAATGCCTATTATAACCCGACCACCAATGAAATCTGCTTCCCCGCCGGCATCCTGCAACCGCCTTTCTTTTTTGCCGATGCCGATAATGCGGTAAATTACGGCGCGATAGGCGTTGTCATCGGACATGAAATGTCGCATGGCTTTGACGATCAGGGACGGCAATATGACCAAAACGGTAACCTGCAAGACTGGTGGCAGCCGGCCGATGCCGAAAACTTCAAGCAACGCGCCCAAATTCTGTCCAACTATTTCGACAGCATCGAAGTAGCGCCCGGCACGTATGCAGACGGTAAATTTACGTTGGGCGAAAACATTGCTGATAACGGCGGATTGCAAATTGCATTTCAAGCCCTGCAAAAAGCCATAGCCAACGGCGAGATTGCCGGTGAAATGGACGGCTTCACGCCGGAACAGCGTTTCTTCATTGCCTATGCCGGCGTCTGGGCGGCAAATATTACCGGGCAGGAAATCCTGCGCCGCACGAAAGAAGACCCCCACGCACTCGGCAAATGGCGCGTGGACGGGACATTGCCGCATATCGAAGCATTCCTCAACGCCTTTGACGTACAGCCCAGTGACGCCATGTACCTCGCCCCCGACAAACGGGCGGTGATTTGGTAAATTAGGAATTGGTTGCAGGTATTTACGGATTTAGAAATGTGCTAATGTGCTAATGTGACTAATTGGGCTTGCGCCACTGCGCTTGCCGCAACTCATAACTCATAACTCTTAATTCTTAACTCTCTGTTGGCGGGTTATTCGTTGCCAAAAGGCGTCTTGTTGCAATTGCCGATCTAAGTAGGCTCTCAATTCTTCAAAACTCATGTCTTTTGTTTCGGCGTAGATTTTTGCCTGAATTTCGTTCTTCATTTGCACGCAGTCGAAATCTTTTATTTGGTTATTCGTTTTCATAATATATCAATTCTTTGGGGTTTCTTATTTCGAGGGAAGTATAGCCCATTTTTACATTTACAGCATTGTAGCCTTTTATCCTCATAAGGTTTACAATATGCTTAAAATTCCAACTTGCTAATACATCCACCTTATATATGGTAGCCATGGCTATGTGTTGACAATCTTCCAGACTTGTTTTTCCCACCACTTTCTCTGCAATATAAGCATCGGCAAGCTCCTTGCCTTCTGTCGTTAGTACAACAGGTTCAAAGCAGATGTCTGCATAATTATTCAATAATGCCTGTACATGTTCGGGTGCGCCGACAAGTTCTTGCCGGAGCAAGTCGGACACTACAAAAACAACTTCCCCGTTTTTGAGGCGTTCAAACAAGGCTTGCGTGGCTTCGGCAAATTCTTTATCAAAATATCCGCCTACAATAGACGTGTCGATATATATTCGTTGTTTCATTACCCTTATTTTCCCGCAAAGATACGAAAAAAATTATGAGGTATGAGGTATGAGGTATGAGGTATGAGTTGGCTTGCGCCAATTTAAAAATTCAAAGATTTAAAGATTTAATCTTACGCCACTGCGCTTGTCGCGACTTACGACTGATGACTTACAACTCACGACTAAAAGGCACTCTCCATTTTCAACTAAAAAAAACGCCGATACATTTCCATACCAGCGATTTTTTTACTGCACTTGCCAATCTTTAAATTTTGAAATCTTTAAATCTTTCCATAGCTAATCCCTGACGCAGCGGACGCTGTAACCGCGCGAACGGCTGGGGGCGCCCCGGTACACTCCGGCGTTGGCGTCGTTGAAGTACCGTACCCATGCGTTGGACTCGCCATAGGCAGCGGAACTCCAGAAAAGCGCAGCGAGACCGCGACCGCCGTCGTTTGTACCATTGTAATTACGGTCATCCCCTGCTATACCACGAAAATTAAACACATCGGTACCGGCGCCACTATCCCATACCGGATTGGTATCACCGGATGTTCCCGAGCAGCTTGCCTTACCGCGTGTACCGGCATTAGTTCCAACCCAAACGTCATTACGGCTCTCCGTCTGGTGAGCAGTACCGCTGCCGCTCTCCATTGCATCCATTAACTGCCCCCATTCAAAATCGGTCGGCACGTGCCAGTTCGGCGGGCAAATTCCACGTTCGCCGATAGTCGTACCACTGCTGTATTTACGTCCATGATTTACTTTACAATTTGCCGAATTGGCTGCGCCGGTACAATAGCTGCCGCTTACTTCCGTCCAGGTACCTTTACCGTCCAGCATCATCGCCGTTTCCCACGCATACAACGCACCCCAATAATTACAAACCGCCACAGGCGTGCTGTTATTATTATCAGCCGGACACCAGAAACCGCCGCGCAAATCAGGATTAGAGCCGGTATTGCCATTGGGTTTGCTGTGCTGGTCAAAATAAGTCAATCTGGTCTGGTAATTCAAGTTCTGCCCCATCCACCAGCGGCCGCCTATCTTTACGGCTGTGTAAATTTTCAAATCCCGCTCGTCCATCAACGAAACAAAGGTGGATGCACTGTATGTAGAAGGAAAAGCGGAAAACGTGTTTACCACCGGCGGCTGCGTGAAAGTACAATTGCCCTGCAATACCGGATTTCCAAAACTCAACAATCCTTTACAGCCCGTTTCATCGCTGATGTACACAGGCACTACGCCGGCATCAATTACCGATTGCACACTTACCGTTTTTCCCGGAACAGCATAAGTGTTTACGCCGGAAGCATCGGAAAGCACGAATGGCGGCGTACCGCCCAATGTCAAAGTGCCGTTG